>NZ_BAAJYT010000037.1:0-27450 GCF_057541515.1 Acidovorax sp. KNOB132 | reverse complement strand
GGATGCGCGTGCGCAGCGGCATCGCGGCCGCGCCGCCGCCCGCGCCCTGGAGCGACGCCTGCAGGCGCGCGGCCAGCCCCTCGGGCGAGGAGAACGGCAGGAAGAGCCACAGGCATTCCTCCTGCGTGCGCGTGGTGATGTCCGAGGTGCGCAGCAGTTCGTGCAGGCGCCGCGCGAACTCGTCGAGCATCAGGAACACGCGCGATGCGCCTTCGCGTTCGATCACCTCGGCCGCGTTCTGGAACTCCACCAGCATCAGCGCGAACCGCATCTCGCCGTGGCGCGCATGCGTGGCCAGCGCCCAGTCGAGCATGCGGCGGAAATCGGCGGGCGGCACGTAGTGCGCGGAGTCGAGCGCGGCGAACGATTCCTGGATCTGCCCGGCGCGCAGCGCGGCACGGCCCTGCGGGCTCAGGCGCAGCGACGAGATCTCGCGCACGTCCAGCGTGCTGGGCTCGGCCGTGGTGCGGCAGTCCAGGCAGCGGGCCACCACCTGGGTCTCCACGAACACGTGGTGGCAGCTGCCGCAGGCGTACTGCGTGAGCGGCCGGTCGTAGTCCACGCCGATGTGCCGCAGCATGGCGTTGCACTTGGGGCACGAGAGCGCGCCATCGGCATGGAAGTCGGCCTCGGGCGCCACGTGGCCGCAGGCGAAGCAATGCAGCGAGGGCGACTTGCGGATGTGGATGCTGGTGCAGTGCGGGCACACGTCCAGGTAGTGGATGTGCGCGCTGCCGCAGGTGCGGCAGTGCCGTGTGCGGTCCACCAGCTCGGCGGGCTCCAGCAGCCGGCGCCGCGTGAGGCCGGCCAGGCATGCGTCGGCATCGTCGCCGGGCCGGGCCAGCGCCTCGACCATCGGGTAGCGGTACAGCGCCAGGCTGGCACGGTCGCATTGCGGCTGCAACTGGGCGCCGTCGCGCAGGCACAGGAAATACAGCACCCGCTCGTCGAAATGCAGGGCCGCGGGATCGAGCGGCAGGCTGCGCCGCACGGCCAGGCACAGCTCGCTGGCGGCCAGGGCGGCGGCATACGGCGCGGCGCCATCGGCCTGCCAGGGCGGGGCCGCATCGCCGGGCGCCACGAACAGTGGGCGGTCCCACCAGACGCTGGCGCGCAATTGGGCCGCCAACGCGGCGGGGGCATCGCCCTCCCAGCCGTCCAGGTAGAACCCCAGGGGCTCCACGCCAGAGTCCGCGAAGGCCTCCCATGCACTCCAGGCCCTGGCCCTCGACTCGCCGGCCGCCAACTGCCCGGAAGGCCGCAGCACCACCATCGTTTCCAACGCCACGGCCGGCGTGATTTCAACATTCAAAACAACTATCCATTCGCGTTACGCCATAGAGCATGGCCGGCCGGATTCTAAAAGTGGGCCTTCCCGCACCCGGTAGGACAAGGCCGTCCGCAAGCCGGCGGCGTGCAACCCTTTGCAAGCACCGGCTGGCCGCGAATCCGCCACTCGCGCCTACCGGATCGGCGCGGCCCAATCCTCAACAATTCTCAAAAAGGACGGCGATCCAACACCCCGCTTTTGGCGATTGAAATTTGTCACGCAACTGTCAAAAATTACAAAAGGAAACAAACAAAACCAATCCACACCACTCCTGAAACCGAGGTGAAACCATGAAGCTTTCGAACATCAAGATCGCCCACCGACTGGCGCTGGGATTTTCCCTGCTCATCCTGCTGATGCTCGGCCTGACGGTCATCGGCGTGAACCGGGTGTCCAACATCAACGCCAGCCTGGCCACCATCGGAGACTTCAACAGCGCCAAGCAGCGCTATGCCATCAATTTCCGCGGCAGCGTGCACGACCGCGCCATCGCGCTGCGCGACGTGACCCTGGCCACTCGGCCCGACCAGCTCCAGGCCGAGATCGACCTGATCCAGAAGCTCGCGGGCCACTATGCGCAGTCGGCAGCGCCACTGGACCAGATGTTCGCATCCACCCCGATCGAGCCCCGCGAGCGGGAGGCCCTGGACCGCATCAAGGAGGTCGAATCACGCGCCCTGCCGCTGACCCGCCAAGTCATCGAGCTGAGCGGCGCCCACCAGCCGGAGAAGGCCATTCAGGTTCTGCAGGAGCAGGCCCGGCCCGCCTATGTGGAGTGGCTGGCCAGCATCAACCGGCTGATCGACATCGAGGAGGAAAAGAACAAGGCCGAATCGGCCAATGCGCGGTCCGTCGCCCAGGGCTTTTCCATCCTGATGCTGGTGCTCAGCGGCACGGCGATCGTGGTGGCGGCAGCGACGGCCTGGCTCATCTCCCGCAGCATCGTGCGCCCCATCCAGCGGGCGGTGCAGGCTGCCAGGACCATGGCCACCGGCGACCTGACGCAGGCCGTCGAGGCCCGGCAGACCGACGAGGCCGGCCAGCTGCTGCAGTCGCTGGAGGCGCTGCGCGACAGTTTCCAGAACGTGCTGTACGACGTGCGCCGCACCTCCGAGGCGGTGGCGGCATCCAGCACCGAGATCTCACAAGGCACCCATGACGTGTCCAGCCGCACCGAGCACCATGCCAGCGCCCTGCAGCAGACCGCGGCGTCCATGGAGCAACTGGGCTCCACGGTGCGCCAGAACGCCGACAACTCCCGCCAGGCCAGCCAGTTCGCCACCCAGTCCAGCGCCGTGGCCATCCAGGGCGGCGAGGTCGTGACCGAGGTGGTCGAGACCATGAAGGGCATCCACGAAAGCTCCCGCAAGATCGCCGACATCATCGGCGTCATCGACAGCATCGCGTTCCAGACCAACATCCTCGCCCTCAATGCCGCGGTGGAGGCGGCGCGCGCGGGTGAGCAGGGCCGGGGCTTCGCCGTGGTGGCCAGCGAGGTGCGCAGCCTGGCCGGCCGCTCGGCCGAGGCGGCGCGTGAGATCAAGCACCTGATCTCCACCAGCGTGCAGCGGGTCGAGCAGGGCAGCGTGCTGGTGAACAAGGCCGGGGCCACCATGACGGAGGTGGTGTCGTCCATCCGCCGCGTGACGGACCTCATGCAGGAAATCAGCGCGGCCAGCAACGAGCAGGCGATGGGCGTCGCCCAGGTCGGCCAGGCCGTGTCGCAGATGGACCAGGTCACCCAGCAAAACGGCAGCGTGGTCGTGCAGATGGCGGCGTCCGCCAGCGGCATGAAGGACCGCACCAGCGCCCTGCTGCAGGCCGTGGGGGTGTTCCGGCTGAATCAGGAAAACGCCGAGGCCGGCCCGTCGCCGCAACTGGGCTGGACGCGCCGGGCCTGAGCATGGCGCGGCCCCGGCCTCAGGCGGGGGCCACCCTGGTGCCGAAGACGCCCGTGCCGACCCGCACCAGGGTGCTCCCCGCGTGGATCGCCGCCTCCAGGTCGGCGGTCATGCCCAGCGACAGCGTGTCGAACGCCGCAAAGCCCTCGCCCCCCCTCCCCCCCGGATCTGGTCGAACAGCGCTTTCGCCGCCGCATGGACCGCCAGCTGCGCGGCGAAATCGGGGGCCACATCGGGAATGCTCATCAGGCCCCGCAGCCGCAACCGTGGCAGCCGCGCAACAGACCGCGCCAGGGCCAGAGCCTCCGTTGGCGGCACGCCCGCCTTGGTCGCGCCGCCGTCCATATTCACCTGGATGCACACGTCCAGCGGCGCCAGGCCGGCAGGCCGCTGCTCCGCCAGGCGCTGCGCGATCCTTTCGCGGTCCACGGTGTGGACCCAGTCGAAATGCTCGGCCACCTGCCGGGTCTTGTTGCTCTGCACGGGACCGATGCAATGCCACTGCAGCGGCGGTGCCCAGGGCGTGGCGCCGCCTCGCAGCGCGGCGATCTTCGCCACGCCTTCCTGGATGTAGTTCTCGCCAAACGCACGCTGCCCGGCCTCGGCGGCACGGCGCACGGCGTCGTCGCCGAAGGTCTTGGAAACGGCCAGCAGGCGCACGCTGGCAGGGTCGCGCCCAGCCGCGGCGCAGGCCTGCGCGATGCGCCCAAGAACCTGTTGGAGGTTGTTACCAATCGTCGTCATAATGATTCCTCTGAGCGTACCAAACGACCGAGGGACCCCGTGGACATCACCCAACTGCTGGCATTCAGCGTGAAGAACAAGGCTTCTGACCTGCACTTGTCGGCGGGCCTTCCACCCATGATCCGGGTCCACGGCGACGTGCGGCGCATCAACGTCGATGCGCTCGACCACAAGACCGTCCACGCCATGGTGTACGACATCATGAGCGATGCGCAGCGCAAGGCGTACGAAGAATTCCTGGAAGTGGACTTTTCCTTCGAGATCGAGGGCCTGGCGCGCTTTCGCGTCAACGCGTTCAATCAGAACCGCGGCGCGGCCGCTGTGTTCCGGACCATTCCGAGCAAGATCCTGACGCTGGAGCAGCTCAACGCCCCCAAGATCTTCGGCGAGCTGGCCTTGAAACCGCGCGGCCTGGTGCTGGTCACGGGCCCCACGGGCTCGGGCAAGTCCACCACGCTGGCGGCCATGGTCAACTTCCTGAACGAAAGCGAATACGGCCACATCCTCACGGTGGAAGACCCGATCGAGTTCGTGCACGAATCCAAGAAGTGCCTGATCAACCAGCGCGAGGTCGGGCCGATGACGCTGTCGTTCGCGGCCGCCCTCAAGTCGGCCCTGCGCGAAGACCCGGACGCCATCCTGGTGGGCGAAATGCGCGACCTGGAAACCATCCGCCTGGCCATGACGGCCGCGGAAACGGGCCACTTGGTGTTCGGCACGCTGCACACCTCCAGCGCCGCCAAGACCATCGACCGGATCATCGACGTGTTCCCCGCCGAGGAAAAGGAAATGGTGCGGGCCATGCTGTCCGAGTCGCTGCAGGCCGTCATTTCGCAGACGCTGTGCAAGACCAAGGACGGCCAGGGCCGTGTCGCGGCGCACGAGATCATGCTGGGCACCAGCGCCATCCGCAACCTGATCCGCGAGGCCAAGGTGGCACAGATGTACTCCACCATCCAGACCAGCAGCAGCGCCGGCATGCAGACCCTCGACCAGAACCTGACCGACCTCGTCCGGCGCAACGTCATCAGCCCGGCCGAGGCGCGGGGCAAGGCGAAGATCCCCGACAACTTCCCGGGTTGATGCACACCGCATCCCCTCCCGTCCACCCACCCCAGAGATTCGCGGCCTTTTTCAGGCGGCACACCGGAGCACCCCCTATGAAAGGCATCCTCGGCCTGTTGAAGGCCAAGACCCGCGGCGGCAAAGCGGCGGAAGAAGGCGGCGACTCCGTCTTCTTCACCACCGCTTTCGCCGGACAAGGTGTGGACGACGCCATGCTGGTGCCCTGGGAAGCCCGCGCCGTCGAGGTGGGTGCCAGGCGCATGGCCGCCAGCCGCGGCGGCAAGCTGCTGCAGGCGCTGTGGTCCAAGGACAAATACATGGCGCACCTGGATCGGGACGCCGTTGAGCGCATGGAGCGCTTCTTCGAGTTCGCGGCCGTCGCGCCCAACCGCGATGTGATCCGCCAGGACGAGTACGGCAACTTCATGGTGGTGCTGCTCACCGGCACGATCGCCGTCGATCGCGTGCAGCCCTGGGGCGAGCACCTGCGCTTGGCGGAAACCCGGCCCGGCGATATCCTGGGCGAAATGTCGCTGCTGGACAGCGGTATCCGCTTTTCGGCCTGCACCACGCTGACCGACTGCGAGATCGCGGTGCTCAGCGCGGAGGCCATGGACGACATGATGACCAAGGACCCCCAGCTGGCCGCCAGCCTGGTGGCCCTGCTGGCACGCAAGCTCTCGCTGCGCCTTCGCGTCGTGAGCGCCCGCCTGTCCGACAGCCAGAAATGACGCACCGCGCTGCAACCACCCCAGGGAGAGCTGATGGAACGCGATCAGGCCAGTAAATTCATCAACGATCTGCTCAAGCTCATGGTGAGCCGGGGTGGCAGCGACCTGTTCATCACGGCCGAGTTTCCGCCCGCGATCAAGGTGGACGGCAAGGTCACCAAGGTGTCCCCCCAGCCGCTCACTCCCGCCCACACGCTGACGCTGGCGCGCGCCATCATGAGCGACAAGCAGGTGGCCGACTTCGAGCGCACGAAGGAGTGCAACTTCGCCATCTCGCCCGCCGGCATCGGGCGCTTTCGCGTGAACGCGTTCATCCAGCAAAGCCGCGTCGGCATGGTGCTGCGGACCATTCCGCTCACGCTGCCGACCATCGACGGGCTCGGCGTGCCGCAGGTGCTCAAGGAAGTCACGATGACCAAGCGGGGCCTGTGTATTCTGGTGGGCGCCACGGGCTCGGGCAAATCGACCACGCTGGCGGCAATGGTGGACTGGCGCAACGAGAACTCGTTCGGCCACATCATCACCGTGGAAGACCCCATCGAGTTCGTGCATCCGCACAAGAACTGCGTCGTCACCCAGCGCGAAGTGGGACTCGATACCGACAGCTGGGAAGCCGCCCTCAAGAACACGCTTCGCCAGGCCCCGGACGTCATCCTGATGGGCGAGATCCGCGACCGCGAAACCATGGAGCATGCGGTCGCCTTCGCCGAAACAGGCCACCTGTGCCTGGCCACACTGCACGCCAACAGCGCCAACCAGGCGCTGGACCGCATCATCAATTTCTTTCCGGAAGAGCGGCGCGCGCAACTCCTCATGGACCTGTCGCTCAACCTGCGCGGCATGATCTCCCAGCGCCTCATCCCCAAGCAGGATGGCAAGGGCCGGGCCGCGGCGGTCGAGGTGATGCTGAACACGCCCCTGATCGCCGACCTGATCTTCAAGGGCGAAGTCGCCGAGATCAAGGAGATCATGAAGAAGAGCCGGAACCTCGGCATGCAGACCTTCGACCAATCGCTGTTCGACCTGTTCGAGGCCAACGTCATCACCTACGAGGACGCGCTGCGCAATGCCGACTCACTGAACGACCTGCGTTTGCAGATCAAGCTGGGCAGCCAGCGCGCCAAGACCACCGACCTGGCCTCGGGCACCGAGCACTTCGCCATCGTCTGACGCCAGCCGCCCCACCACCCGCCCTTGCCCGGCGGGTTTTCTTTTTTCTGAAATGGAGCCCTCTCCCATGCCCAGCACGAATCCCCGCAGCTACGACGCCACGCCTTCCCGCAAGGTCGCCTTTCTCGGCCTGGGCGTCATGGGCTACCCCATGGCGGGGCACCTCGCCCTCGCAGGCCATACCGTTACCGTGTACAACCGCACCGCCGCCAAATCGGCCGCCTGGTGCGAAGAGTTCGCGGGCAGCGCCGCGACCCGGCACGCCCCCACGCCACGCGAAGCCGCCCAGGGGGCGGACATCGTCTTTTGCTGCGTCGGCAACGACGACGATCTGCGTTCCGTCACGCTGGGTGCCGATGGCGCCTTCGCGGGCATGCAGCCCGGCGCGGTCTTCGTGGATCACACCACGGCATCGGCCGAGGTCGCTCGCGAACTGTACGGCGCGGCGCGCACGCTGGGACTGCAGTTCATCGATGCCCCCGTGTCCGGTGGCCAGGCTGGGGCCCAGAACGGCCAGCTGACCGTGATGTGCGGCGGCGACGCTGCCACCTTCGACAGCGTGAAGCCCACCGCGCTGGCCTTTTCCCGGGCTTTCACCCGCGTGGGCGACAGCGGATCGGGCCAACTGGCCAAGATGGTCAACCAGATCTGCATCGCCGGTATCGTGCAGGGCCTGTCGGAGGCGATCGCCTTCGGTCAGCACGCCGGGCTGGACATGCCGCTGGTGCTGGACGTCATCGGCAAAGGGGCCGCGCAAAGCTGGCAGATGGACAACCGCGGCAAGACCATGGTGGAAGGCCGCTTCGACTTCGGCTTTGCCGTGGACTGGATGCGCAAGGACCTCGGCCTGGTCCTCGACGAATCCCGCCGCAACGGCGCACGTGTGCCGGTCACGGCGCTGGTGGACCAGTTCTATGCCGATGTGCAGCAGCACGGCGGCGCCCGTTGGGACACCTCCAGCCTGATCACGCGTCTGGGCCGCAAGAAAACGAACGGGTAAGAGAACCGATCGTTCAGCCTGGCCGCGCGGGCCCCCTCGCGGCCGTGGCCAGTGGCCTGGTGCCGGAACCGCTTTGGCCGATTCGCTGGCAGCCGCCGACGCTCAGCGGACCGGCAAGTTGGGCGAAGCGTCCGTGGTGACTGGCGCGGGACGCTGCTGCGCGAAGCCACGCTCCAGTTCCTGCTGCGTGATGATCTCGAACACGCGCACGACCTTGCGCACGCCGTTCACGCCCCGGGCGATGTCGGAGGCCCGGTCCGCCTCGCGCTGCGTCACGCGTCCCATGAGGTACACCGTCTCGCGCTCGGTGACCACCTTGTAGGCGCTCGCGAACAGGTCCTTGGCATCGACGAAGCTCGCGCGCACCTTGCCGGTGATCAGCGTGTCGTTGGAACGCTGCGTGAGGGAACTGGGGGGCATCACGGCCAGGTCGTTGACGACCGAGCGCACGTTCTCCACGGCCAACGCGGTCTGCTCGAGTTTTTCCTTGTCCTGCGCGGTCGGCACTTCGCCCGTCAGCAGCACTTGCCGGTTGTAGCTGGTCACATTGACATGGACGCGGTCGCCGAAGGTGTCGCGAATGCGGTTGGAGGCACGCAGTTCGATGCCTTCGTCCTCCACCTGCGTGCCCGTCGTGCGCCGGTCCGACGCCATCATGCTGCCCATGACGGCAGCGCCGCCTACCACCAGCGGAGCGCATGCCGAGAGGGCCGCCCCCAAGGCGCCCACGGCCAACAGGGTGCAAGTCAATCGGGTCAAGCGGGTCATCGGGAAGCTCATAGCGGTATCTCCTGTTCACCAAGTAATTGGGCGTCCACGCCGTCGCACAGGCAGTGCAGGACCAGCGAATGCACCTCCCGCACGCGTGCGGCGCGGTCGTGGGGCACGGCGATCAAGACGTCGGTCTCGCGCAGCATGCCGGCCAGCCGGCCACCGCTGCGACCCGAAAGGGCGACGACGGTCATGTCTCTTTCATGCGCTGCATCGCATGCGGCCAGCAGCGGCAGGTCATTGCCGGACTCCGACAGCGCCAGCAGGACGTCGCCCGCCTGTCCCAGCGCTCGCACCTGGCGTCCCAGCGCGTCGATGTCCGGGCCCTCGAGGCCGGCAGGAGTCCAGATTGCGTCGGGCGCCAGTGCCATGGCCGCCAGCTCCGGCCGCTCCCGTTCGAACCCGGCCACGCACAGGGCAGCGAACTGCTGCGCCTGCGCCGCGGCCGGACCGCTGCCGCAGGCCAGCACCTTGCCGCCACTGGTGACGCAGGCGAGGATGGCCTGCACAGCGGAAGCGATGGGATGGCTCAGGGTCTGCGCGGACTGGTATTTGAGGTCGGCGCTATCGATGAAATGCTGTTGAATGCGTTGCTCTAGCATGAGACAAAGATGATACCTGTGGGGTCGGCGCCATTTGGGTCAACCATGGGCGGCAGGCGTAAAACACTGCATCGCTTTGACTCCAACCAAGGGCTCGAAGCGTTATTGCGCCTCGAAGGCACCACGCAGCCACTGCACGGAACCGCCTTCCACCAGGACGGCATCGAAGCGGCATGGCGGTGGTGCAGGCAGGCGCATCAGGTAGCAGCGGGCGGCAAACACGATCCGCTGCTGCTTGGTCCGGCCGATGCTGGCACCAGCGCCGCCAAACGCACTGCTGGCGCGGCTTCGCACCTCAACGAACACCACCGTGCCGTCGCGATCCCGCACGATCAGGTCGATCTCGCCGCCGCCACGCCCGGGCGTTCGATAATTGCGCTCGACCAGCCGCAGTCCAGCGGCTTGCAGGTGGGCCAATGCGAGGTCTTCGGCAGCATTGCCGACCACGCGCGCGTTGGCTACCGGTTTTTTCCCAAGGAATCCCATTGAGCGCCTCTTTCGCTTCAGCCCTGAACGCCGCACGCGACGCGGCGGCTGCGCAGCATTATCCGCAAGGGGCTCTGTACGTCGTGGCCACGCCCATCGGTAACTTGGCCGACATCACACTGCGGGCGCTGCACGTGCTGCAACTGGCCGACACCATCGCCTGCGAAGATAAGCGCCATACCCAGGCGCTGCTGCGCGCCTACGGCATAGAGAAAACCGGCAGTCAATTGCTGGCGGTGCACCAGCACAACGAGGCCGAGGCATCGCATTCGGTGGTCGAGCGTTTGCGCGACGGACAGCGGGTGGCCTACGCCAGTGATGCGGGCACCCCGGGCGTCAGCGATCCGGGGGCGCGGATCGTCGCTGCCGTGCACGCGGCAGGGTTGCGCGCTGTGCCACTGCCAGGAGCGAGCAGCGTGACATCGGCACTCAGCGCTGCGGGCGCATTCGCCCAGGGGGCCGAAGGTTTTCTTTTTGCCGGTTTTCTTCCAACCAAGAGCGGCGAGCGGGCAACGGCAGTGCAACATCTCGCCACGGAAACCCGCTGTGTGGTGCTGCTGGAGGCCCCACACCGAATTGCAGAACTGGCCCAGGCCCTTGCGGTCTTGGGAGACCGGCAGGTCACGCTCGCCCGGGAGCTGACCAAACAGTTCGAAGAAATTGCCACCCAGCCTGCCCATGCCCTGTCCATCTGGCTGGCCGGCGGACCACAACGCTCGCGGGGCGAGTTCGTGGTGCTGTTGCACCCGATCCAGGCAGCGCAGGACGATGGCGATGGTCTGCGTGTGCTGAAGTTGTTGATGCAGGAACTCCCGCTCAAAACCGCTGTCCGCCTGTCGGCCGAGATCACAGGATCATCGCGCAATGCCCTGTATGAGTCGGCCCTGGCGCTCAAGCAGGAAGGCGGAACGCAGGCCTAGCAGGCTCGGCCCATGCCAGGCGCTGCACTGCAACTGCTGAGCGGCGGTGAACGCATCGGTCCGCGTGAGGTACCGCCCTTTCTCAGCCGACGGTGTACGCCAGTCCGGAGGCCACGCCGCCGAACAGGTCACCTTCCATCTGGGTCACCTGTGGGAAGGCCTTCTTCAACGCGGTACGCAGCGGGCGCAGCGCAGAAGAGCCACCGGTGAGATAAATGGCATCGATGCCACTGGCGTTCAATTCGGCCTTGCGCAGGCACTCCTGGGCGCAATCCACAATCTGCTGCAAAGGCCCCTCCAGTTGCGCTTCCAGGACATCGGGTGAAATGAAGGATTGCAGATCGGATTCGAGCCAATCCAGCACGATGGGTTCTGCAGCGCTGTTTTGCGACACCGCGATCTTGGCGTGTTCCACCGCATTGGCCAGACGGTGCCCCCACCGTTCGTTGAGCACCTCCATTAATCGGTCGTGCAAGCGAAGGTCTGCATAGTCGGTCCGGAGGGACTGCGCGTCCCTCAAAGCTTTCGCGCTGTACAGCCACTGGATCAGGTGCCACGTCGATAAATCGAAGAACACGCGGCTGGGCACTTCCCGGCCACTGGGCCCGATGTGGCGCAGTCCGAGAAGCGGCATGACCTGGGCCCGGCTCAGTCGTTGGTCAAAATCGGTTCCACCCAGGTGAACCCCGGAGGTGGCCAGCACGTCGGAACTGCGATCGGCCAGCAAGGCACGCTCCGGGCCGAGGCGCACGACGGTGAAATCCGAGGTCCCCCCGCCGATATCCACCACCAGCACCAATGATTCATGCGTGATCCGCTGTTCATGGTCCAGCGCCGCTGCAATGGGCTCCAGTTGAAAGGAGACATTGGTAAACCCCGCATCCAAGGCCGCCTGTCGCAAGGCGTCTTCCGCCTGCGCATCACGCGCTTCGTCGCCATCCACGAAGTGGACAGGGCGCCCCATGACAACGCGGTCTGGCATCGCGCCCAGCGCCTGCCGGGCCTGCCCTGCCAACGTGCGCAGAAACAGTGCGATGATGTCTTGATAGCTCACCATGCTCTGGTGAACCGCTGTCTTGTCCTGTAGGAGCGCGCTGCCGAGCAGGCTTTTCAGCGACCGCATGAGCCGCCCTTCCGTGCCCGCGAGGTAATGCGCCACGGCATCGCGCCCGATGTGTGTCTGATGGTCTTCCGTATTGAAGAACAGGGCGGTCGGCAATGTGGTTGCAGTCCCTTCCAACGGTAGCAACGTGGCCACGCCCCTGCCCCGTCTCACCGCCATGGCGGAATTGGAGGTGCCGAAATCAATGCCAAGCGTGGTTTCTTCTGAGGATGTCATCGTGAACAAAGGAGAGATAGGCATCACCCCCGGATTGATCGGGCGGCATCAAACCATCAAGAAGCTGTCGGCACGCGCACCTTTCAGTGTTGCAGTGTGTCGTCATTAATCGCCCTGATGTGAAAAGA
Source organism: Acidovorax sp. KNOB132 (assembly GCF_057541515.1). Taxonomy (NCBI): domain Bacteria; kingdom Pseudomonadati; phylum Pseudomonadota; class Betaproteobacteria; order Burkholderiales; family Comamonadaceae; genus Acidovorax; species Acidovorax sp. KNOB132. Next base: position 15,263 of record NZ_BAAJYT010000037.1, on the reverse strand, counting down.
TGCCGATCGTCACCCACTGACTGGAGGCCAGCCAAAGCTTCCCATCAGTGTTTATCCAGTGAGTTAAACGACAAAAACAAAAAAGCCCACTGATTAGTGGGCTTTTTTGAGAGCGTTTCCGCTTTATTGGTTGCGCGAGGAGGATTTGAACCTCCGACCTTTGGGTTATGAGCCCAACGAGCTACCAGACTGCTCCATCGCGCGGCAAGAGATAAATTATAACCTACTTTTATGCTTCTGCGGAAGCATTTGCGGTTTCTGCAGATTCTTCTGCGCGATCAACCAGTTCGACATACGCCATAGGTGCATTGTCTCCCACGCGGAAACCCATCTTTAGGATGCGCGTATAGCCGCCTGGACGTGCCTTGAAACGGGGGCCGAGCACATTGAACAGCTTGGTCACGCTGTCACGATCGCGCAGACGATCAAATGCCAAGCGGCGATTGGCCAGGGTGTCTTCCTTCGCCAAAGTGATCATAGGCTCCACCACACGGCGCAGCTCCTTGGCCTTGGGCAGCGTGGTCTTGATGGCCTCGTGCTCGATGAGCGAGTTCATCATGTTCTGCAGCATCGCGAGTCGGTGCGAGCTGGTGCGATTGAGTTTACGAAGGCCGTGTCCGTGGCGCATGGTGCTTTCCTTATGAGTAATTAAATCGGGCAGCCGTATCAGGTACTGCCCAAGGCACTGGCTCCCCCGAGGGAGCCCAAAATTATAACTTAACGCTTGTCGAGGCCTGCAGGTGGCCAGTTCTCCAGCTTCATCCCCAGAGTCAAACCACGGGAAGCCAAGACTTCCTTGATTTCATTGAGCGACTTACGTCCCAGATTAGGCGTCTTCAGCAACTCGTTCTCGGTGCGTTGGATCAGGTCACCGATGTAGTAAATGTTCTCGGCCTTCAGGCAATTGGCAGAGCGCACCGTCAATTCCAGCTCGTCCACAGGGCGCAGCAAGATCGGATCGAACGTTGCACTGCCGCGAGGACCTGCTGGCGCATCGAATGCCGCCAATTCGCCGCCTTCGAGCTGCGCAAACACAGCCAGCTGTTCTACCAAAATCTTGGCGGATGCACGAACTGCATCTTCCGCCGTGATGGCACCATTCGTCTCGATTTCGACAACCAGCTTGTCCAGATCGGTGCGCTGCTCAACGCGGGCGCTTTCCACGGTGTAGCTCACGCGCTTGACCGGGGAAAAAGATGCATCCAGCACAATGCGGCCAATCGACTTCGTCGACTCGTCGGCATAACGGCGCAGATTGCCTGGCACGTAGCCACGGCCTTTTTCTACCTTGATCTGCATGTCCAGCTTGCCGCCCTGCGACAGATGGGCGATGACGTGATCGGGGTTGACGATTTCTACGTCATGAGGCGTCTGGATATCCCGAGCCGTGACCACCCCTTCACCGTCCTTGCGAAGGCTCAGCGTGACTTCGTCGCGGTTGTGGAGCTTGAACACCACACCCTTGAGATTCAACAGGATGTTGACGACATCTTCCTGAACACCATCAATGGATGAATACTCGTGCAAGACGCCTGCGATCGTGACTTCCGTTGCTGCGTAACCCACCATGGACGAGAGCAGAACACGGCGAATGGCATTGCCCAGAGTGTGGCCGTAACCGCGCTCAAAGGGCTCCAACGCGACCTTGGCACGATTGTGGCCAAGCTGCTCGACATTGATCGCCTTGGGTTTCAGCAAATTGGTTTGCATTCAGACTTCCTCTCAATACCCCCAGCTCGTTACACCGGTAAGGCTGGTGAAGCGCCTATACCGCGATGCCTCGCGGTATAGGAACAATTTTCTCGAATGTGCGCTAAATGCTTAGCGCGAATAGAGTTCAACGATCAGGGATTCGTTGATGTCAGCGCCGAATTCGTCACGATCCGGAACCTTCTTGAAGATACCTTCGGCCTTGTCGGCATTCACTTCCACCCACGCTGGCATACCCACTTGCTGAGCCAGCTGCAAGGCTTCGACCACGCGACCTTGCTTCTTGGACTTTTCGCGCACAGCCACCACATCGCCCGTCTTGACGAGGTACGAGGCGATGTTGACAGACTGGCCGTTCACGGTGATAGCCTTGTGCGAAACCAGCTGGCGTGCTTCTGCGCGCGTGGAGCCGAAGCCCATGCGGTACACCACGTTATCCAGACGGGATTCCAGCAGGAACAGCAGGTTGGCACCCGTGTTGCCCTTGCGGCGATCAGCGGCTTCGAAATAGCGGCGGAATTGCTTTTCCAGCACGCCATACATGCGCTTGACCTTCTGCTTTTCGCGCAGTTGCAGACCATAGTCGGACGTGCGAGCACCAGAGGTGCGGCCGTGCTGACCTGGCTTGGAGTCGAACTTGGCCTTGTCCGCGATAGAGCGGCGAGCGCTCTTCAGGAACAGGTCAGTGCCTTCACGGCGGGAGAGTTTGGCCTTGGGGCCGAGGTAACGTGCCACTTGAGCTTCCTTGGATTGTCATCTTCCGCAACATCATTGCGGGAGCCACCTGCTGCCAAAGCAATCAGGTGGCGGTGGGCTTATAAAAATTAGATGCGACGGCGCTTTTGCGGACGGCAGCCGTTATGGGGAACCGGCGTCACGTCGGAGATCGAAGTGATGCGAATACCCAGGGCGCCCAGCGCGCGCACCGACGATTCACGACCAGGACCTGGGCCCTTGATCTCGACATCAAGATTCTTGATGCCTTGTTCAATGGCAGCACGACCCGCGACTTCGGATGCAACCTGTGCAGCGAATGGCGTGGACTTGCGCGAACCCTTGAAACCTTGACCACCCGACGACGCCCAGGACAAGGCATTGCCTTGGCGATCGGTGATCGTGATGATGGTGTTGTTGAACGAAGCATGCACGTGCGCGATACCGTCCGACACGTTCTTGCGAACCTTCTTGCGAACGCGCTGTGCAGCGTTATTGGCGGGAGACTTTGCCATGTTGATCTTTCAATCTTTTTACTTCTTCAGCGCTGCAGCACCCTTGCGCGGACCCTTGCGGGTACGAGCATTCGTGCGCGTACGCTGACCACGCATGGGCAGACCGCGACGATGGCGGAAGCCGCGGTAGCAGCCAATGTCCATCAAGCGCTTGATGTTCATCGTGGTTTCGCGACGCAGATCACCTTCGATGGTGAACTGCGCGATCTGATCGCGAATTTTTTTCGAGATCGCCGTCCGTCAGATCCTTGATCTTCTTGGAATAAGCGATGTCACAGGCTTCGCAGATCTTGCGAGCGCGGGTGCGACCAATGCCAAAAATGGCGGTCAAGCCGATTTCAGCATGCTGATGCGGCGGAATATTAATGCCAGCGATACGTGCCATATGCGTCCTCTAATACTTTCAATCAACCTTGGCGCTGCTTATGGCGCATGTCCGTGCAGATCACGCGCACCACACCTTTGCGGCGGATGATCTTGCAGTTGCGGCAGATTTTCTTGACCGAAGCCGAAACTCTCATTTCATTCTCCTAAAACTCGTCTTTTCGTCCCGGCCCACTGCGCGGAACACAATTTGCGCCCGCGATGACTCGGAGGCATCAATAAACCGTATCCACCAAGGCCAACCCGCCACTATAGCGCATTTGCCAAGATTCCACTCTTAACTGGCTCAGCTGCCAGGCGTTGCTTTGAAGTTGGCCTTCTTAAGCAAGGACTCGTATTGCTGCGACATCATGTAGTTCTGCACCTGGGCCATGAAGTCCATGGTGACCACCACAATGATCAGTAAAGAGGTGCCACCAAAATAGAACGGCACGTTGTACTTCAAGATCATGAACTCTGGGAGCAAGCACACAAAGGTGATGTACACCGCTCCAGCCAGCGTCAAGCGAACCAGGATCTTGTCGATGTAGCGAGCCGTCTGTTCTCCAGGACGAATCCCAGGAATGAAGGCACCGCTTTTCTTCAAGTTGTCTGCAGTCTCTCGGCTGTTGAACACCAAGGCGGTGTAGAAAAAGCAGAAGAACACAATGGCCGCTGCGTAGAACATCACATAGATCGGCTGACCTGGGGTCAGTGCTCCAGAAATGTCACGCAACCAACGCATCGACTCACCCGCACTGAACCAGTTCACCACCGTAGCCGGCAACAAAATGATCGACGAAGCAAAGATCGGTGGAATCACCCCAGCCATGTTGAGCTTCAACGGCAGATGCGACGATTGCCCGCCATACACCTTGTTGCCCACCTGGCGCCTCGCGTAATTCACGAGAATCTTTCGCTGACCTCTTTCGACAAACACGACGAAATAGGTCACTGCCGCCACGATCAACACGATGAAAATCGCAGCCAGGATGCTCATCGCACCTGTGCGCACCAGCTCCAGCAATCCACCGATAGAACTCGGCAGCCCTGCAGCGATACCTGCGAAGATCAGGATCGAAATCCCGTTGCCCAAGCCACGCTCTGTGATCTGCTCACCCAACCACATGAGGAACATCGTGCCAGCCGTCAAGCTCACCACGGCCGTCATGCGAAACCCGAACCCGGGACTCAGCACCAGCCCTGCGGAACTCTCCAGTGCCACAGCGATGCCCAGCGACTGGAATATGGCCAAACCCAGCGTTCCATAACGCGTGTATTGCGTGATCTTGCGCCGCCCTGCCTCGCCTTCCTTCTTCAGCTGCTCGAACGTCGGAACGACATAGGTCATCAGCTGCATGATGATCGACGCCGAGATATACGGCATGATCCCCAGAGCGAAAACCGTGAAGCGCGAGAGCGCCCCACCCGAGAACATGTTGAACAGGTTCAGAATGCCACCCTGCTGGCCACTGAACAGCTGTTGCAGCTGCGCCGGATCAATGCCCGGCACGGGAATGTGCGCTCCGATGCGGTACACGACCAACGCCAGCAGCAGAAAAACCAGCCGGCGACGTAAATCGCCAAACTTACCGGTTTTCGCAATTTGAGCTGCGCTAGTAGCCACGGATGCGTTCCTTCAGAACGTATTCAAGCCAGGCTGCCGCCGGCAGCTTCGATGGCCGCCTTCGCGCCCGCCGTTGCACCGATGCCGGTCAACTTGACCGACTTGCTCAGTTCGCCACTCTTGATGACCTTCACCACCTTGATCAGCTGACCCACCAAACCGGCGCTCTTGAGCGCCAGCAGGTCAACTTCAGCAAGACCCAGTTGGTCCAGCGCCGTCAGAGTCACTTCTGCATTGAACTTCAGCAGATGGGACTTGAAGCCGCGCTTGGGCAGGCGACGCTGCAAAGGCATTTGACCGCCTTCGAAGCCCACCTTGTGGTAACCGCCAGAACGCGATTTTTGACCCTTGTGACCGCGACCCGCGGTCTTGCCCAGACCAGAACCGATACCGCGACCGACGCGGCGCTTGGCATGCTTGGCTCCGTCTGCAGGCTTGATGCTATTGAGTTCCATCATCAACCTCTCAGAGGACTTTGACCAGATAGCTGATCTTGTTAATCATGCCGCGCACTTCAGGGCTGTCCTGCAGTTCGCTGATGCTGTTCAGCTTGCGCAGGCCCAGGCCGCGTACGGTGGCACGGTGCGATTCCTTGGTGCCAATCGGGCTGCGCACCAGTTGAATCTTGACGGTTTGTTGCGTAGTCATTTGCTCAACTCCGTTCAGGCGAAGATGTCTTCGACCGACTTGCCGCGCTTGGCTGCCACTTCCGACGGGGTCGTGGAATGCACCAGCGCATCGAACGTTGCGCGGACCATGTTGTAGGGGTTCGACGAACCGTGGCTCTTGGCCACGATGTCGGTGATGCCCAACACTTCAAACACAGCACGCATCGGGCCGCCCGCAATGATGCCCGTACCCTTGGGGGCGGGAGCCATCATCACGTGTGCAGCACCATGGTGGCCCGTCACTTGATGATGAATGGTGCCGTTCTTGAGCGACACCTTCACCAGATTGCGGCGAGCTTCTTCCATTGCCTTTTGCACGGCTGCAGGCACTTCCTTCGACTTGCCCTTACCCATGCCGACGCGGCCATCACCGTCACCGACCACAGTCAGTGCGGCGAAACCGAGAATCCGGCCACCCTTCACGACTTTGGTCACGCGGTTCACCGCGATCATTTTTTTCGCGCAGACCGTCGTCCTGACCTTCGCTCTGCACTTTGGGTTGAAATTTAGCCATTTTGTATTTCGCTCCGCTTAGAACTGCAGGCCAGCTTCACGTGCAGCGTCGGCCAAAGCCTTGACGCGGCCGTGATAGGCAAAACCTGCACGATCGAATGCAACCTTCTCGATGCCGGCCGCCTTCGCCTTTTCAGCGATGCGCTTGCCGATGATCTGGGCAGCGGTGGCATTGCCCCCCTTGCCAGAGCCACCGAGGGACTTGCGCACATCGGCTTCTGCCGTCGATGCGCTGGCCAGGACCTTGCTGCCGTCGCCGGAGATAACACTGGCGTAGATGTGAAGGTTCGTGCGGTTCACCGTCAAACGCGCCACGCCTTGCTGCGCAATGCGAATGCGGGTCTGGCGCGAACGACGAAGACGCTGCTCTTTCTTGGTCAACATGTTGCAGCTCCTTATTTCTTCTTGGTCTCTTTGATCGTGACTTTTTCGTCCGAATAACGGATGCCTTTGCCCTTGTAGGGCTCGGGCGGACGAACGGCACGGATCTCAGCGGCCAATTGGCCGACGCGCTGGCGGTCGGCACCCTTGATCACGATTTCGGTCGGGGTTGGAGTCGCAACCGTGATGCCAGCAGGCATTTCGAAGTTCACGGGGTGCGAGTAACCCACGCTCAGATTCAGCTTGGCACCTGCAGCCTGGGCCTTGTAGCCCACGCCGATCAGGCTCAGCTTCTTTTCGAAGCCCTTGCTGACACCCACCACCATGTTGTTCACCAACTGGCGGATCGTGCCACTCATGGCATTCGCTTCACGGGACTCGTCAACAGGCTCAAAACTGAGCTTGCCGTCCTTGATGGAGACCTTCACAAGCGCGCTCTGGGTCAGCGACAGCGTGCCGCCCGTACCCTTCACGTTGATCTGGTCGTCCTTGATGGACACATCCACACCTGCGGGGATGGTCACCGGCATTTTTCCTACGCGGGACATTTCAGTTACTCCTCAATGCCACGTTTAAGCGACGTAGCAAAGCACTTCGCCGCCGACACCGGTAGCGCGCGCTTTGCGATCGGTCATCACGCCCTTGGGCGTCGTGACAATTGCCACACCCAGACCGTTCATGACTTGCGGGATGGAATCACGGCCTTTGTACACACGCAGGCCAGGACGGCTCACGCGCTCGATACGCTCGATCACCGGACGACCGGCGTAGTACTTCAGTGCGATTTCAAGTTCGGACTTGCCGGCTTCGGTCTTGACCTGGAAGCCGTCGATATAACCCTCGTCCTTCAGCACTTGGGCGATGGCGATCTTCACTTTGGAAGACGGCACCAGCACGGTTGCCTTGGACACCATTTGCGCGTTGCGAATGCGGGTCAGCAAGTCAGCGATGGGATCACTCATGCTCATGTTGTATCTCTCCTGCCCGCTTACCAGCTGGCCTTGGTGACACCAGGGATGTCGCCGGCAAAAGCCAGTTCACGGATCTTTGCGCGAGCCAGACCGAATTGGCGGAACGTGCCACGTGGGCGACCGGTGATTTCGCAACGGTTGCGCTGACGCGTGGGGTTGGCGTTGCGTGGGAGCTTTTGCAGGCCCAGACGGGCTGCTTCACGCTCTTCATCGCTGCGCTTCATGTCGCTGGCAACTGCCTTCAATTCCGCATACTTTGCTGCGTACTTGGCGGCCAATTTTTCGCGCTTCAGTTCGCGCTGGATCAAAGCTACTTTAGCCATACGCTGCCTCAGTTCTTGAACGGGAAACGGAAACCAGCGAGAAGCGCCTTCGCTTCTTCATCGCTACGCGCCGTTGTGGTGATGCTGATGTTGAGACCGCGCAAGGCATCCACCTTGTCGTACTCGATTTCAGGGAAAATGATCTGTTCCTTGACACCGATGTTGTAGTTGCCACGGCCGTCGAAGGCCCGGCCAGAGATACCGCGGAAGTCACGGACGCGGGGCAGAGCCACGGTCACGAAACGATCCAGGAATTCGTACATCTGAACGCCACGCAGGGTGACCATGCAGCCGATGGCCTGGCCTTCTCGGATCTTGAAACCGGCGATGGCCTTCTTGGCCTTGGTCACCACAGGCTTCTGGCCAGCAATCTTGGTCAGATCTGCGACGGCGTTGTCCATCACCTTCTTGTCCGACACGGCTTCGCTCACACCCATGTTCAGGGTGATCTTCGTCAGCCGAGGGACTTGCATCGGAGAGGTGTAACCGAACTGCTTAGCGAGCTCGGGGGCGATTTTTTCGCGGTAGTGTTGTTGCAGTCGTGCCATGTTGACTCCTTAGGCCGCCTTGATTTCAGCGCCGCTGGACTTGAACACGCGAACGCGCGCACCATCAGCCTGCACCTTGATACCTACACGATCAGCCTTGCCGGTAGCCGCATTGAAGATGGCCACGTTGGACTGATGGATCGGCATGGCCTTTTCCACGATGCCGCCGGTCGTACCCTTCATGGGGTTCGGCTTGACATGCTTCTTGACCAGGTTGATGCCGTCGATGACCAGATAGGAGTCATCCTTGCGCAGCGACACCGTGCCGCGCTTGCCCTTGTCGCGCCCGGTGAGCACAACGATTTCGTCGCCCTTGCGAATCTTGTTCATGGCGCGTCCTCAGAGAACTTCAGGAGCCAGGGACACGATCTTCATGAACTTCTCGGTACGCAGTTCACGCGTCACGGGCCCGAAGATGCGGGTGCCGATGGGCTCCAGCTTTGCATTGAGCAACACTGCTGCGTTGCCATCGAATTTGACGAGCGAACCGTCGCCACGGCGAATACCCTTCGCCGTACGAACCACCACTGCGCTGTAGACCTCGCCCTTTTTGACGCGGCCACGCGGAGCGGCTTCCTTGATGCTCACCTTGATGATGTCGCCGACACTGGCGTAGCGACGCTTGGAACCACCCAGCACCTTGATGCACAGGACGGACTTCGCGCCGGTGTTGTCGGCAACGTCTAACCGAGATTCTGTCTGGATCATTTCAATATTCCCAACTTGCACCGGCAGGATTGACAGCCCCAGAGAACGTCTCAAGGGCTGAAGATCAGCCAATCAGTCTTGGGCCCGTCGTCCATGCCGCAAACCATTTGCAGCACTTCCCGCTGGGCAGAAACCTCGCGCTTGAAACGCGAAGCCCTCGATTTTGTCAAAAAGCGCAACTGACGTCAAGCACTTCACAACGGGACGTCCAAATACTGCCGGGCCAACGCCTGGAACACCTCCAGCTGGGGGTCTAGGCCGAGCTCCTCGCGCAGGATCTCGCCCACGCGCGGGGCCAGACGAGCGGCTTGGGCCGCATCCAGGAAAAGCATCCGGCTGCGGCGGGCCAGCACATCTTCCACCGTGCGGGCGTACTCGTAGCGGGCGGCAAATCGCACCATCGCCTCGGTCAGCCCCTCTGACAGCGCGGCGTCCGCGCCCGGCAAGCCGTCGATGAAGGATGCCTCACTGCCATAGGAGTGCAGACCTTGGGGCGCGCTGATGCGGTGCTGCACCGCCTGCTGGGGCGAGCCCACGAGGGGAAGATGGCGCGTCACGCCGCTGGGGCGCTCCGCCAGCAACCCCGCAGTGAAGCATTTTTGCAACACGTCCTCCGCCATGGCCCGGTACGTGGTCCATTTTCCACCGGTGACGGTGACCAGTCCGCTCGCGCTGGCGATGACGGTGTGCTCGCGGCTGATGCTCTTCGTGTTGTCACCGTCGTCGTCCTGCGGTTTGACCAAAGGACGCAATCCGACCCAGATGCTGCGTACATCCGAAGGGCCCGGCGCCCGCGTCAGGTAGCGGGCGGATTCGCTCAGGATGAACGCCACTTCCTCCTTGAACGGTAAGGGCTCGCGGGCCAGGTCCTGGCGTGGGCTGTCGGTCGTCCCCAGGATGACTTTGCCCAGCCACGGCACGGCAAACAGCACCCGGCCATCGGCGGTCTTGGGCACCATGAGCGCATGGTCGGAAGGCAGGAATTCACGGTCCACCACGATGTGCACGCCCTGGCTGGGTGCCACGATGGGCTTGGCGGGGCGCCCGAGCGCCGCGGCATCCTGCTGGCGAAACGCGTCCACCCACACTCCGGTGGCATTGACCACACACTTCGCGCGCACGGTATAGGCGGTGCCGGTTTCGCGGTCCTCGCACGTGAAGCCCGCCACCTTGCCCGCCTCGTGCACCAGTTCGCGGGCGGAGCAGTAGTTGACGAGCAAGGCTCCGCGCTGCGCCGCCGTGCGGGCCAAGGCGAGCGCCAGCCGGGCGTCGTCGAACTGGCCGTCCCAGTACTTGACCCCGCCTTTGAGCCCTTCCTTGCGGGCCGTGGGCAGCAGGCGCAAGGTGCTTTCCCGGCCGAGGAATTCGGTGGCGCCCAGGCCGGCCTTGCCCGCCAGGACGTCGTAGGCCTTGAGTCCCACGCCGTAGAACGGCGTTTCCCAATAGCGGTAGGACGGCATCACGAACGGCAGCGGCTGCGCCAGGTGGGGGGCATTGTTCAACAGCGTAGTGCGCTCGTGCAGCGCTTCGCGCACGAGGGAGATATTGCCCTGCGCCAGATAGCGCACGCCTCCGTGCACCAGCTTGGTCGCGCGGGAGGATGTTCCCTTGGCGAAGTCGTGCGACTCCACCAGGACCACGCTGAAGCCACGCGCGGCGGCGTCCAGCGCCACGCCCAGGCCTGTCGCGCCGCCCCCGATCACCGCCAGGTCGTAGAGGCGGGGCTCGGCCAGCCGAGCCAGCAGTTCGGAGCGTTTGGTGTACAGGGGGGTGGTCACGGTATTCATGGGATCGATTGTCCATGCGTCTCGGAAGAACCAAGGGTTAACCCTTGATTCACCGCAAAAAACAAATCCGCCCAGGCCCTTGCAGACAAGGACGAGGGCGGGAGGTGGGCAAATCAGGCCGGCGGTGCGTGGGCGCCGGCCCATCCTGCCGGGTCAGCGCACCTTGCCGTCCTTCCAGGCCTGCAGCAGGCGGTCGTAGGCAATGGTTTCGCCCTTGGGCTTTTCATTGGCCAGCTTGGCCCAGGGGGCGGCCTTGTCGCTCAGCCACTTGGCAGGATCGCCCTTGGGATTGAGCTTGGGCGCGCAGTGGGCCATGCCGGCGCGCTCCAGGCGGGCCATGACTTGGTCCATCTCGTCGGCCAGCGTGTCCATGGCGCCCTGTGGGGTCTTCTCGCCCGTGACGGCCTGGGCCACGTTCTTCCACCACAACTGCGCCAGCTTGGGGTAGTCGGGCACGTTGGTGCCGGTGGGCGACCAGGCCACGCGGGCCGGGCTGCGGTAGAACTCGACCAGGCCGCCGAGCTTGGGCGCCATGTCGGTCATGGCCTTGGACTGGATGTCGCTCTCGCGGATGGGCGTCAGGCCCACGATGGTCTTCTTGAGCGAGACGGTCTTGGCGGTCACGAACTGGGCGTAGAGCCAGGCAGCGGCCGTCTTGTTGGCGTCATGGCCGTTGAAGAACGACCACGATCCCACGTCCTGGTAGCCGTTCTGCATGCCGGGCTTCCAGTACGGGCCGTTGGGGCCGGGCGCCATGCGCCACTTGGGCGTGCCGTCGGCGTTCACCACGGGCAGGCCGGGCTTGACCATGTCGGCGGTGAAGGCGGTGTACCAGAAGATCTGCTGGGCGATCTGGCCTTGCGCGGGCACGGGGCCGGATTCGCCGAAGGTCATGCCCATGGCTTCCTTGGGCGCGTACTTCTTCATCCAGTCCACGTACTTGGTGAGCGCGTACACGGCCGCGGGCGAGTTGGTCGCGCCGCCGCGGGACACCGAGGCGCCCACGGGCGTGCACTTGTCCGCCGCCACGCGGATGCCCCATTCGTCGATCGGCAGGCCATTGGGCGTGCCGATGTCGGCCGAGCCCGCCATGGACAGCCAGGCGTCGGTGAAGCGCCAGCCGAGCGAGGGGTCCTTCTTGCCGTAGTCCATGTGGCCGTAGATGGCCTTGCCGTCGATGGTCTTCACATCGTTGCTGAAGAATTCGGCGATGTCTTCGTAGGCGCTCCAGTTCAGCGGCACGCCCAGGTCGTAGCCGTACTTGGCCTTGAACTTGTCCTTCAAGTCCTTGCGCTCGAACAGGTCGGCGCGGAACCAATACAGGTTGGCGAACTGCTGGTCGGGCAGCTGGTAGAGCTTGCCGTCCGGCGCGGTGGTGAACTTGGTGCCGATAAAGTCCTTCAGGTCCAGCCCGGGGTTGGTGAACTCCTTGCCGGCGCCCGACATGTAGTCGGTCAGGTTCATCATCTTGCCGTAGCGGTAGTGCGTGCCGATCAGGTCGGAGTCGCTGATCCAGCCGTCGTAGATCGACTTGCCCGACTGCATCGAGGTCTGCAGCTTCTCGACCACGTCGCCTTCCTGGATGAGATCGTGCTTGACCTTGATGCCGGTGATCTCCTCGAAGGCCTTGGCCAGCGTCTTGGACTCGTACTCGTGCGTGGTCAGGGTTTCCGACACCACCGAGATTTCCTTCACGCCCTTGGCCTGCAGCTTCTTGGCCGCGTCGATGAACCACTTCATCTCGGCCAGTTGCTGGTCCTTGGCCAGCGTGGACGGCTGGAATTCGCTGTCCACCCACTTCTTGGCTTCCGCCTCGCCCGCCATGGCCGTGTTGCCGGCCAGGACCGCGACGGCCAACGCCAGCGCCGAATACTGCATCTTCATAGTGCTTGTCTCCTGATAGTCAGTTGAATCGACTCCCCTTTGCATTCCAGCGGCCGCCAGGTCCGGGGGATGGGTCGGACCGGCGGCAGAAAAAACTCCCGGCAGCCTGGCCGTCAGCCCTTGCGCAGGATCAGCACCAGCAAGGCCATCGACAGCACGAAGCTGATCCAGATCGACGGTTCGGCCGACAGCGAGAACCACTGCACCAAGTGCCCGCTGATGCCCACGAAGGCCAGGTTCACATAGGCGGCGGCCAGCAGGCCGATGAAGAGGCGGTCGCCGCGCGTCGTCGCCAGCGGCAGCCAGCCACGCCGGAGCAGGGTGGGGGACTTGATTTCCCACACCGTCATGCCGGCCAGCATGAGCACGATGCACAGGAAGAAAACGGCCACCGGCGTGGTCCAGGCCATCCACTCAAACATGGGTACCCCCCTGAGCGCCTGCGGCACTTACCCTGAGGGGGGCGCAGCGGGTGGCCGGGCAAGGCCCGCTCCACGGCTGCCGCTGGCGTTGGACGCATCGCGCGCTCTGCGGTGAAAGTGTGTGATTCATGGTTGTGCTCCCTTCACACGTCAAACCCGGCCCATCGCGAAACCCTTCGCGATGTAGTGCCGCACGAACCAGATGACGATGGCACCCGGCACGATGGTGAGCACGCCGGCCGCGGCCAGGGTGGCCCAGTCCATGCCGGAGGCGCTCACGGTGCGCGTCATCGTCGCCACGATGGGCTTGGCGTTCACGCTGGTGAGCGTGCGCGCCAACAGCAGCTCGACCCAGCTGAACATGAAGCAGAAGAACGCCGCCACGCCCACACCGGCCTTGATGAGCGGCAGGAAGATGGTCAGGAAAAAGCGCGGGAAGCTATAGCCGTCGATGTATGCCGTCTCGTCGATCTCCCGCGGGATGCCGGTCATGAAGCCTTCCAGGATCCACACCGCCAGGGGCACGTTGAACAGCAGGTGGGCCAGCGCCACGGCGATGTGCGTGTCCATCAGCCCCACGGTCGTGTAGAGCTGGAAGAACGGCAGCAGGAACACCGCGGGCGGCGTCATGCGATTGGTCAGCAGCCAGAAGAACACGTGCTTGTCGCCCAGGAACTGGTAGCGCGAGAACGCATAGGCCGCCGGCAGCGCCACGGTGAGCGAGATCACCGTGTTGATGGCCACGTAGATCAGGCTGTTGATGTAGCCCGAGTACCAGGACTCGTCGGTGAAGATGGTCTTGTAGTTGTCCCAGGTGAAGTGCTGGGGAAAGAACGAGAACGTGGAGAGGATCTCCGCGTTCGTCTTGAAGCTCATGTTGACCATCCAGTAGATGGGCAGCAACGCGAAGACGATGTAGGCCGCAAGGAAGAGGCTCCGCTTGCGAAAGCGCTTTTCATTCATGGCCGGCTCCGGTCTGTGCGTCGGTGCCCACGCGCTGCATCCAGTTGTAGAGGATGAAGCACAGCAGCAGGATGATGAGGAAATAGATCAGCGAGAACGCCGCCGCCGGGCCCAGGTCGAACTGGCCCACGGCCTTCTGCGTGAGGTACTGGCTGAGGAAGGTGGTGGCATTGCCCGGCCCCCCGCCGGTGAGCACGAAGGGCTCGGTGTAGATCATGAAGCTGTCCATGAAGCGCAGCAGCACCGCGATCATCAGCACGCCGCGCATCTTGGGCAGCTGGATGTAGCGGAACACGGCGAACTTGCTCGCGCCGTCGATGCGCGCGGCCTGGTAATAGGCGTCGGGGATCGAGCGCAGCCCGGCGAAGCACAGCAGCGCCACCAGCGGCGTCCAGTGCCACACGTCCATCACCAGCACGGTGAGCCAGGCCTGCGTGGCGTTGCCGGTGTAGCTGTAGTCGATGCCGATGTACTGCAGCGCGGCGCCCAGCAGGCCGATGTCGGCGCGGCCATAGATCTGCCAGATGGTGCCCACCACGTTCCAAGGGATCAGCAGCGACAGCGCCACCGTCACCAGCACGGCGGAGGACTTCCAGCCCTGCGCGGGCATGGACAGCGCCAGGCAGATGCCCAGCGGGATCTCCACCGCCAGCACGGCGAGCGAGAACGTGATCTGGCGCCACAGGGCCGCGTGCAGCTCTTCGTCGCGCATCACGGCGGCGAACCATTCGGTGCCGACGAACACGCGCCGCTCGGGCGAGATGATGTCCTGCACCGAGTAGTTCACCACGGTCATCAGCGGCAGGATGGCCGAGAAGGCCACGCACAGGATGACGGGCAGGATCAGGAACCAGGCCTTCTGGTTCACCGGTTTGGTCGTGGTGCTCATGCCAGCAGTTCCTCGTTTTGGTAGAAGCAGGTATGGCGCCCCAGCACCTGCAGCCAGACCGTGTCGCCCGCCGAAGGCACCGCCTCGCCCGTGCCCAGGCGGGCCTTGAGCGTGTGCTCGCCCACGCGGGCCGTGAGCAGGAAGTAGGTGCCGATGTCCTGCACCTTCTCCACCGTGCAGGGCAGCGCGCCGGGCTGCCCGGCCGCGGCGATGGCCAGGTACTCGGGGCGCACGCCCACCTGCAGCGCGCCGGCCGGCAGGGCCTTGCCCGCGGGGC
>NZ_BAAJYT010000036.1:0-29109 GCF_057541515.1 Acidovorax sp. KNOB132 | reverse complement strand
AGCATCACGGCCATTCCGTCGCTGTCCAGCGGGCGCGCGGCCATCCTGGGCTACACCATGCCGATCTTCTCGGCCGTGCTGGGCGCGCTGTGCTTCGGCCCACCGTCCTGGCGCCGCGCGCCTGGGCGGGCGTGGCGGCGCGGCCGGGGGCGTGCTGCTGCTGCTGTGGCACGAACTCAGCCAGCTCGGCGGCCGGCCCGTCGGCGTGGGGCTGATGCTCACCGCTGCCGCCTGCTGGGCGCTGGGCACGCAACTGCTGCGGCGCAGCACCCTGCCGCTGCCGGTGCTGACCCTGTCGTTCTGGATGACGGTGCAGAGCACCGTGGTGCTGAGCCTGCTGGCGCTGCTGCTGGAGCACGACCGCTGGCACGCCCCGTCCGCCGTGGGCTGGGGCGCCATCGCCTTCAACGCGGTGCTGGTGCTCGGCTTCGCGCAGCCGGCGTGGTTCTTCCTGGTGCGCGGCCTGCCGCCCGTGGCGTCCACCTTGAGCGTGATGATGATCCCGGTGCTGGGCGTGTTCAGCGGCGCGGTCTGGCTGGGCGAGCGCCTGCACTGGCAGGACTGGGCGGCCGTGGCGCTGATGGTGCTGGCGATCGCCTCGGTGCTGTGGCCGCAGCGCCCTGCGGCCACAGCGGGTGCGGCATGAAAAGTGCCTCCAGCACAATCATCACTAGGGCATGTCGCTATTAATTCAATAGCAAAAAAGCAGCGGGCGTGAACCCGCCGCCGGCTCAGCCCTGGGCGCGCTTTTGCAGGATCTCGAAGGCCGGCAGCGTCTTGCCCTCCAGCACTTCCAGGAAGGCGCCGCCGCCGGTGGAGATGTAGCCCACGTCCTTCTCGATGCCGTACTTGGCGATCGCCGCCAGCGTGTCGCCGCCGCCCGCGATGCTGAACGCGCTCGATTCGGCGATAGCCTGGGCGATGGCCCGGGTGCCGTTCTCGAACGCGGCGAACTCGAACACGCCCACGGGCCCGTTCCACACGATGGTGCCGGCCTGCTTGAGCTGCGCGGCCAGCTTCTTCGCGGTCTCGGGGCCGATGTCCAGGATCAGGTCGTCGTCGGCCACGTCGGCGGCGGCCTTCACCGTGGCGGGCGCGTCGGCCGAGAAGGTCTTGGCCACCACCACGTCGGTGGGGATCGGCACCTCGGCGCCGCGCGCCTTCATGGCGTCGATCACGGCGCGGGCCTGGTCCAGCAGGTCGGGCTCGGCCAGGCTCTTGCCGATCGGAAGGCCGGCGGCCAGCATGAAGGTGTTGGCGATGCCGCCGCCCACGATGAGCTGGTCCACCTTGTCGGCCAGGCTCTTCAAGATGGTGAGCTTGGTCGAGACCTTGCTGCCCGCCACGATGGCCGCCAGCGGCCGTGCGGGGTGCGCCAGGGCCTTGGTGATGGCGTCGATCTCGGCCGACAGCAGCGGGCCGGCGCAGGCGGTCCTGGCGTATTCGGCGATGCCGTAGGTCGTGCCCTCGGCGCGGTGCGCGGTGCCGAAGGCGTCGTTCACGTAGATGTCGCAGAGCGCGGCCATCTTCCTGGCCAGCGTGGGGTCGTTCTTCTTCTCGCCGGGGTTCACGCGGCAGTTCTCCAGCAGCACGACCTGGCCGGGCTGCACGGCCACGCCGTCCACCCAGTCAGCCACCAGCGGAACCTCGCGGCCCAGCAGTTCGCCCAGGCGCTTCGCGATGGGGGCGAGCGAGTCGGCGGGCTGCAGCGTGCCCTCGGTCGGGCGGCCCAGGTGGCTCGTCACCATGACGGCGGCGCCGGCGTCCAGCGCCATCTGGATGCAGGGCACCGAGGCGCGGATGCGCGTGTCTTCGGTGATGTGGCCGGCGTCGTCCTGCGGCACGTTCAGGTCGGCGCGGATGAACACGCGCTGGCCACGGGCCTGGCCTTGGGCGCAGAGGTCGGAAAAGCGAAGGATGTGCATGGATCGATGGGGCCGGCGGGCGGCGCGGGGAGGGTGGAAAACTGCGCCGCATTGTAGGTGCGGCCCCGTGCCCGGCCGTGTCGGCCGGCGCCGCCCGTGGGCTACCAGCCCAGGCCGATGTGCAGCGGCAGGTACACCACCATGCCCACGACGATGGTGCCCAGGATGCCGCGGCGCCAGAAGTAGTAGCCGGCGGCGCACAGCACGGACGGCAGGCGCGCGTCCTGCAGCGTGCCGATCAGCTCGCCCTGCGCCATGAAGATCTCCGGCGCGATCACCGAGGCCAGCGCGGCCAGCGGCGCGTACTTGAGGCCGCGCTTGAGCCAGTCGGGCAGGGGCAGTTCGCGCTCGGGAATCATGAAGAACGCGCGCGACACCACCGTGATGGCGGCCAGGCCCAGGATGGCGATGGTGGGTTCGACCCAGGACCAGTTCATGGGTGGCGCTCCTCGCGCAGCGGCACCACGTCGCCGTCCTGCACGTGCTTTTTCTCCTCGGGCGGCAGCGCGCTCTCGGCCGGCACCAGCAGCACCTCGGGCTTTCGCAGGTGGCGGTCCACCGTCTCGATGATGAGGCCCACGGCCACGGCCGCCGCGATCGCCACCAGGATGTTCAGCTTGAGCGGCAGCGCGAACGCCGCGATGGCCGCCGTCATGGCCACGCCCGTGGCCAGCCAGGTGGCGCGGTCGAACAGCATGGACAGCATCACGCCCAGCAGCGCCAGGACGCCCGCGAAGCCCAGGCCCCACGACAGCGGCACCACGTTGGCCAGCAAAATGCCCGTGATCGACGGCACCTGCCAGGACAGCCAGTTGATCGACGCGGCGCCCCAGAAGTACGGCACCTGCTCGGGCTGCGGCGTGGGCTGGGGGTAGCGCTTCATGAACGCGACGAAGATCACGTCGCCGCTGAAATACCCCACCGCCAGGCGCCGGCGCAGCGGCAGGTGCGCGAAGTAGCTGCGCCATAGGCTGCTGAAGATGACGAAGCGCAGGTTCACGCACGAGGCCGTGAGCCACACCACCCACAGCGGCGCGCCGACGGCCATCAGCGGGATCACCGTGAGCTGCGCGCTGCCCGCGTACACCGCGAGCGACATGAAGATCGCCATCGGCACCGACATGCCGCTCTTGACCATGGCCACGCCGGTCACCAGCCCCCAGGCGCCCACGCCCACGCTGGTGCCGAACATGTCCAGCACGCCCTGGCGGTAGGCGGGATCCCGGACGAGCGCGCCCAGTCCCCGGGCGCTCATTCCCGCGCCCCGGCCGGCGCGCCGCCCCCCAGCACCATGCCGGGCGCGAGCGCGAAGCCGCCCGCAGGAAGTCGGCCACCGGCAGGGCCGCTTGCCGCCCGCGCGCTGCAGCGTGGTCAGGCGCAGCGCGCCGTGGCCGCAGGCCACCGTCACGCCGGCATCGTTCACGGACAGAATCTGCCCGCAAGGCATGGAATCCGCCGGCATCGTGCTATCGATTTCGTAGCTCCACACCTTGATCGCCTCGCCGTCCAGCGTGGTCGAGGCGCCGGGAAACGGGTCGAAGGCGCGGATGCGCCGGCCGATCGCCTCGGCGGGCAGGGCCCAGTCGATGGCGCTCTCGGCCTTCTCGATCTTGTGCGCGTAGGTCACGCCCTCGGCGGGCTGGGGCGTGGCGGCCAGGCCGCCGCGGGCGGCGCGCTGCAGCGCCTCGACGACCATGCGGCCGCCCAGGTCGCCAGCCGGTCGTGCAGCGTGGCCGTCGTGTCGCGCGGGCCGATTGCGGTCTTTTCGATGAGCAGCATGTCGCCCGTGTCCAGGCCGGCATCCATCTGCATGATGGTCACGCCCGTCTCGGCATCGCCCGCCTCGATCGCGCGGTGGATGGGCGCGGCGCCGCGCCAGCGCGGCAGCAGGCTGGCGTGGATGTTCAGGCAACCCAGTCCGCGGGCCCCCACGCTCCCCGCTGCGCGTGGTTCGCTGCCCCCCGAGGGGGCCCTTCGCGCCTTCGGGCGGCCGGGCGGCGCTCATCCCGTCCAGCACCCACTGCGGCAGGATCAGCCCGTAGGCGGCCACCACCATGGCATCGGCCCCGGCGGCGACCAGCGCATCGCGCGCGGCGGCCGCGTCCTCGGGGTACTTGCCGTCCAGGCGCAGGCTGCGCGGCTGCGCCACGGCGATGCCGTGCTCCAGCGCGCATTGCTTGACGGGCGAGGCCTGCAGCTTCATGCCCCGGCCGGCGGGGCGGTCGGGCTGGGTCAGGACGAGGGGGACGGTGAAGCCGGCGTCCAGCAGGCGCTGGAGGGCGACGCGGGCGAAGTCGGGCGTGCCGGCAAAGACGATCTTCATGAAGGCGGTCGCGGCGTCAGAATCCCAGCAGATCGCGGGGATCGGGCTCGTCCGTGAACATCACCTTCACCACCACGCCGCGCGGGTCGATGTGCACGTGGCCGAAGCGCCGGGTGCCCAGGTCGTCGCGGAAGCGGTAGGTCCAGATGTCGCCGTCGAAGCGCGCCACCTGCTCCACGCGCATCGGCGGGCCGAAGGTGCGGCGCACGTCGTCCACCGTCCAGCCGGCCGGAATGCCGGCCAGGTTGTTGAAGGTCAGCACCTGGTCCGTTCGCACGAGCCGGCCGCCGGCGTCGAAGTCCATGTGGTACACCTGCCGGCCCGCGGGCTGGGTGGTGTACAGCAGCCGCTCGCCGCCACCGGGCAACGGCGTGACGGACACCGGCGGGCCCAGGTTCTGCAGCACCTCGGCGCGCGAGGCGCCGGGCTTGACGAAGTCGGGCGACGCGCACGCGGTGAGCGCGGCCGCCAAGCCGATGGCGGCCATGCCGCGCGCCAGGGAGGAAAAGGAAAGGGAGCGCCAGGCGATCATGATCGTGCCTCACGTTGCTGCTTGAGCATCTTGGTCTTGATGCGGTTGCGTTTGAGGGGCGAGAGGTACTCGACGAACACCTTGCCCAGCAGGTGGTCCATCTCGTGCTGGATGCACACCGCCAGCAGGCCCTCGGCCTCGACCACGCGGGACTGGCCCTGGGCGTCCAGCGCCCGCACGTGGACCGCGGTGGAGCGCGCCACGCCGTCATAGATGCCGGGGACCGACAGGCAGCCTTCCTCGCCCACGGTCTTTTCCTCGCTGGCCCAGATGATCTCGGGATTGATGAAGACCTGGGGCTGGTCGTGGTCCTCGGAGACGTCGATGACCACGATGCGCTCGTGAACGTCCACCTGTGTGGCCGCCAGGCCGATGCCGTTGGCGTCGTACATCGTGGCCGCCATGTCGTCCAGCAGGGCGCGCACGCGGTCGTCCACCGCCTGGACCGGCTTGGCCACCGTGTGCAGGCGGGGATCGGGGTAACAGAGAATAGGAAGAATGGCCATGGCGAACCCGGAAAGATGTCGCTATTTTCGCCACTTTTGATGAGGGCGGCCGCCGGCCGCCGCAATAATCGTTGCCCAATCAAGGGCTTGGGCTGAGAATCCGAGAAGATTTGTAACGTATCAACCGGCGGGTTTTGTAACCGACAAACACGCGCTGGCGCCAGCGAGGGGCGTTTCGCAATGCATGACAAGAGGAACAACATGACGGCATCCACAGGCTTGCGGCCCACGGCGCTGGGAGCGCTGGCTTTTCTGGCCGCAGCCCTGCTGACCGGCCCCGCGCATGCCCAGAACTACCCTGTCACCACCGATCAGCGGGCCACCGCCCAGCAGGTGGCCTCCCGGGGCGTGCCGATGTCGGAGCTGGCCGCCAACGCGCCGGACACCTATGTGGTCAAGCGCGGCGACACCCTCTGGGGCATCTCCGGCATGTACCTGCAGCGCGCCTGGCGCTGGCCCGAACTCTGGGGCATGAACCTGCAGGCCATCCCCAATCCGCACCTCATCTTCCCCGGCCAGACGCTGTACCTGGAAAAGGTGGACGGCTATGCCCGCCTGCGCACCAGCCCGTCGGGCCAGGTGCCCAATGACACGGTGCGCGTCTCGCCCCGCACCCGCACCGACAGCCTGGCCGGCACCGCGCTGCCCACCCTGCAGCCCCACCTGATCGAGCCGTTCCTCGTCGAGCCGCTGGTGGTGGACGAGCTCACGCTGCAGCAGGCCCCGCGCATCGTCGCCACCGTCGATGAACGCGTGCTCATGGCCAGCGGCGACCGGGCCTACGTGCGCGGCGCCACCGGCAATCCGCTGCGCCTGGGGCCCGGCGTGCCGCGCCAGTACCGCGTGTTCCGCAATGCCATCCCCATGAAGGACCCCGAGTCCGGCGAGATCCTGGGCTACGAAGCCCAGTACGTCGGCAAGGCCGAACTGGTGCGCGGCGAGACCACCGAGGAAACGCGCGATCCCAAGGGCGAAGTCACGCTCGACGTGGTGCCCGCCACCGTGGACCTGAGCAGCGCCAAGGAAGAAATGCGCGCCGGCGACCGCCTGCTGCCCGCCCCCGCGCGCGGCTACGCCAGCTACACGCCGCGCGCGCCGCAGGCCCCGGTGGATGCGCGCGTCGTGTCGCTGTATGGCAGCTCGGCCGTGGCCTATGCCGCGCAGAACCAGGTGATCGCCATCAACCGCGGCACCCGCGACGGGATCGAGGCCGGCCATGTCCTCACGCTGCTCACCAAGGGCGAGCGCATCAAGGACAAGACCGACGAGAACAAGGCCATGATCAAGCTGCCGAGCGAGGCCAACGGCGTGGGCATGGTGTTCCGCACGTTCGATCGCGTCTCCTACGTGCTGCTGCTGCAGGTGCAGCAGGGCGTGCGGGTCGGCGACCGCCTCGTCAATCCGCAGTAAGCCCTGCGGCCCTCTCCAGGGGCGCCTTGGCGGGCGCCCCGTGGCCTCGGGATGCCTGCTTTGACCTCCATGGATCGGGACGAATTGGCCGCCTGGCTGCGGCTGGCGCTCACACCCGGCGTCGGCAATGGGGCCGCGCGCCGGCTGCTGGCCGCGTTCGGGCTGCCGCAGAACCTGTTCACCGCATCGCCAGCGGCGCTGCAGGCCTGTGCCACGCCCGCCCAGGCGCGGGCCCTGGGCACCGTGCCGCCCACGCTCGAGGCGCTGGTCGAGACCACGTGGCAGTGGCTGAACGGTGCGGCGCCGGGCCAGCCCGCCCGCCAGATCGTCACGCTGGGCGATCCGGCTATCCGCCGGGCCTGCTGGCCACCGAAGACCCGCCCCTCATGCTCTACCTCATGGGGGCACCCCGGTTCCTGGCGCAGAGGACACCCTGGACGACCGAGCGTTGCATCGCCATCGTGGGCAGCCGCAATCCCACGGCACAGGGCGCCGACCATGCACGGCAGTTCGCGCGGGCGCTGCGCAGCGCCCGTCTGTGCATCGTCTCCGGCCTGGCGCTGGGCGTGGATGCCGCGGCGCACGAAGGGGCGCTGGATGGCGGCGTGGACGTTGCCGACGACCTGCCCGCGACCCTAGCCGTGGTGGGCACCGGGCTGGACCGCGTCTACCCGCGCAAGAACCTGGACCTCGCCCACCGCATCGCGCAAAACGGCGTGCTGGTGAGCGAATACCCGCTGGGCACGCCGCCGCTGGCGGGCAATTTCCCCAAGCGCAACCGCATCATCGCCGGGCTGTCGCAAGGCACGCTGGTGGTGGAGGCGGCGCTGGCCTCGGGCTCGCTGATCACCGCCCGACTGGCCGCCGAGCAGGGGCGGGAGGTGTTCGCCATTCCCGGCTCCATCCACGCGCCGCAGTCCCGGGGCTGCCATGCGCTGATCCGGCAGGGGGCCAAACTGGTCGAGTCCGCGCAGGACGTGCTGGAAGAATTGCGCTTGGCGCCCTCAGAGGCACCGCGGGCCGCGCCCGCATCGCAGGCGCCCTTGCCGCGCAGCAATGGCGATGGCGACAGCAGCGAGGGGTTGCCGGCTGGAGAGCACGCGCCACTGCTGCAGGCGCTGGGGTTCGACCCGACGGGCCTCGATGCCCTGATGGCGCGCACCGGCATGGATGCCGCGTCGCTGCAGGTCGCGTTGCTCGAACTGGAACTGGACGGGCAGGTGGCCCGCCTGCCCGGCGGGCTCTTTCAGCGCATGGGGCGGGCCTGAGGCGGGGCGCACGGCATCGCGGCGCTGCCCCCGCCCCTCAGCCGCCACGGCCCATCACAGGCCCAGCATCAGCTTCAGGTTCTGCACCGCCGCGCCGCTGGCGCCCTTGCCGAGATTGTCCAGGCGGGCCACCAGCACCGCGTGGCGGTAGTTTTCATTGGCGAACACGCGCAGTTCGAGCTGGTTGGTGTCGTTGAGCGCCAGGGCGTCGAGCTTGCCGTCGTCCGTCGGCGGCAGCACCTTGACCCACTGGTCCGGCGTGTTGCTCTTGGCGTAGTGCGCGACCAGGGCGTCGTGCAGGTCGGCTGCCTTGGGCGCGCCGGGCAGCAGGTCCAGGTGCAGCGGCAGCTGCACCAGCATGCCTTGCTGGAAGTTGCCCACGGCCGGCACGAAGATCGGCCGGCGGGTCAGGCCGGTGTACTTCATGATCTCGGGCAGGTGCTTGTGCGACAGGCCCAGGGCATACAACTCGAAGGCCGGGGCGGCGTTTTGCTCGTAGGCCTCGATCATCGTGCGGCCGCCGCCCGAGTAACCGCTCACCGAAGGCAGGGCCAGCGGGAAATCGACCGGCACCAGGCCGGCCTCCACCAGCGGGCGCAGCAGCGCGATCGCCCCGGTGGCATAGCAACCGGGGTTGGCCACCCGCGTGGCCGATGCCACGGCATCGCTCTGGCCCGCGGCCAGTTCGGGAAAGCCGAACACCCAGCCCGCCACCGTGCGGTGCGCCGTGCTGGCGTCGATCACCTTGATGCGGCGGCCACTGGCCTTTTCGATCTCGTCCACCATGGCCACGGTCTCGCGGGCGGCATCGTCGTGCAGGCACAGGATCACCAGGTCCACGCCGGCGATCAGTTCGCGCTTGGCGGCCGGGTCCTTGCGCCGCTCGGGCGCGATGCTGACCACCTGCACCTGCGGCATCGCCTGCAGGCGCTCGCGGATCTGCAGGCCCGTGGTGCCGGCTTCGCCGTCGATGAAGACTTTGGACATGGAATGCTCCTGCAAAAGATGGCCGTGGCGGCCCGCCGTGGTACGTGACATCCGCAAGGGGATGGTGCATCGCAGCATGATACAGTCGCCGGTTGCCATGTCACCCGCCCGCGGCCAGACATCTGCTCATGGCAAACGGGTTACCAACATCCTTCCCTGAGAGAGACCTCATGAAGATTCACGAATACCAAGGCAAGGAAATCTTGCGCAATTTTGGTGTGCCCGTTCCGCGCGGCATCCCTGCTTTCACGGTGCAGGAAGCCGTGGAGGCTGCCCAGAAGCTCGGCGGCCCCGTGTGGGTGGTCAAGGCCCAGATCCACGCCGGTGGCCGTGGCAAGGGCGGCGGCGTGAAGGTCGCCAAGACCATCGACGACGTCAAGCGCATCTCGGGCGAAATCCTGGGCATGCAGCTCAAGACGCACCAGACCGGCCCCGAAGGCCAGAAGGTCCGCCGCCTGTACATCGAAGACGGCGCCGACATCAAGAACGAACTGTATGTCTCGCTGGTGACCGACCGCGGCACGCAGAAGGTGGCCTTGATCGCTTCCAGCGAAGGCGGCATGGACATCGAGGAAGTGGCGCACTCCACGCCCGAGAAGATCATCACCGAGATGATCGATCCCCTGACCGGCATCACCGCCGAGCAGAGCAAGAAGGTGGCTGCAGCCATCGGCCTGACCGGCGCGTCCATCGATCAGGCCGTGGACATCTTTGCCAAGATCTACAAGTGCTACATGGAGACGGACGCTTCGCTGGTGGAAATCAACCCGCTGAACTGCGACTCCAAGGGCAACCTGATGGCGCTGGACGCCAAGTTCAACTTCGACGCCAACGCGCTGTTCCGCCATCCTGAAATCGTGGCCTACCGCGACCTGGACGAAGAAGATCCGGCCGAAGTGGAAGCCTCCAAGTTCGACCTGGCCTACATCAGCCTGGACGGCAACATCGGCTGCCTGGTGAACGGCGCCGGCCTGGCCATGGCCACCATGGACACCATCAAGCTGTTCGGCGGCGAGCCGGCCAACTTCCTGGACGTGGGCGGCGGTGCCACCCCCGAGAAGGTCACCGAAGCCTTCAAGATCATGCTGAAGAACCCCAAGGTCGAAGGCATCCTGGTCAACATCTTCGGCGGCATCATGAAGTGCGACACCATCGCCACCGGCGTCATCACCGCCTGCAAGGCCGTGAACCTGAACGTGCCGCTGGTCGTGCGCATGAAGGGCACCAACGAAGAGCTGGGCAAGAAGATGCTGGCCGAATCCGGCCTGCCCATCATCGCCGCAGACACCATGGCCGAAGCTGCGACCAAGATCGTTGCTGCCGTCAAGTAAGCCCGGAGAACACACATGTCGATCTACATCAATAAAGACACCAAGGTCATCACCCAGGGCATCACGGGCAAGACCGGCCAGTTCCACACCGAAAAGTGCCAGGAATACGCGAACGGCAAGAACGCCTTCGTGGCGGGCGTGAATCCCAAGAAGGCCGGCGAGTCGATCTTCAACATTCCGATCTACGCCTCCGTCAAGGAAGCCGCATCGCAGACCGGCGCCACCGTGTCGGTGATCTACGTGCCGCCCGCGGGCGCCGCCGCTGCCATCTGGGAAGCCGTGGAAGCCGATCTGGACCTGGCCATCTGCATCACCGAAGGCATTCCGGTGCGCGACATGCTCGAAGTGCGCAACAAGATGAAGGCCAAGGAAGCCGCCGGCGGCAAGAAGACGCTGCTGCTGGGCCCCAACTGCCCCGGCCTGATCACGCCTGACGAAATCAAGATCGGCATCATGCCCGGCCACATCCACCGCAAGGGCCGCATCGGCGTGGTGAGCCGTTCCGGCACGCTGACGTACGAAGCCGTGGCCATGCTGACGGAAGTGGGCCTGGGCCAGTCGAGCGCCGTGGGCATTGGTGGCGACCCCATCAACGGCCTCAAGCACATCGACGTGATGAAGGCCTTCAACGACGATCCCGACACCGATGCCGTCATCATGATCGGCGAAATCGGTGGTCCGGACGAAGCGGAAGCCGCCCAATGGTGCAAGGCCAACATGAAGAAGCCGATCGTGGGCTTCATCGCCGGCGTGACCGCGCCTCCCGGCAAGCGCATGGGCCACGCAGGCGCGCTGATCTCCGGCGGTGCCGACACGGCCGATGCCAAGCTCGCCATCATGGAAGAGTCGGGCTTCATCATCACCCGCAATCCTTCCGAGCTCGGCAAGCTGCTCAAGGCGCAGCTGAAGTAATCCGTAAGCAAAACTACGGACGAAAGGGGTTTGCAGCCCCGATAAACTGCGCTCTCCCATAAAAGAAGAGGCGCCCGAAACCCTGGTTTCGGGCGCCTCTTTCATTCATAACACGGAGATACCTCGCATGGAATTCCTGCACACGGCCGACTTCTGGATCGGCCTCGTCAAGATCGTCTGGATCAACATCATCCTGTCCGGCGACAACGCCGTGGTCATCGCACTGGCCGCGCGCTCGCTCCCCCCGCATCAGCAGAAGAAAGCCATTTTCTGGGGCTCCGGCGCCGCCGTGGTGCTGCGCATCGTGCTGACCGTGGTGGCCGCCAAGCTGCTGGAGCTGTCGTTCCTGCAGATCATCGGCGGCTGCCTGCTGCTGTGGATCGGCCTGCAGCTGATGACCGACAGCGACGAAGACGGCGAAGGCTCCCAGTCTGGCGGCGGGCTCATGGCGGCCGTCCGCACCATCCTGATTGCCGACCTGGTGATGAGCCTGGACAACGTGATCGCCGTGGCCGCCGCGGCCCACGGCAACATGGTCCTGTTGATCCTCGGCCTGGCCATCAGCATTCCGCTCGTCATTTTTGGCAGCACGCTCATGATCAAGCTCATGGAGCGCTTTCCCATCATCGTTCTGTTCGGAGCCGGCCTGATCGGCTGGGTGGGGGGCGAGACCATCGCCAGCGATGCATCGCTGCACGATGTCGTCCTGGCCCATCCCTCCCTGCACTATGTGGCGGCTGCTCTGGGGGCGTTGTTCGTGGTGGGCGCCGGAAAATTCCTGCAGGCGCGGGCGCAGCAAAACTCGGCGGCGGCCGGTTGATGCGGTTGTGCCTCCGGTAGCCCGATGAAAACTTGGGGTCGGCCGACCCCGAGGCCCTCTCAGCGACAGGTCCGTCGTCTATGATGCGGAACGCGACGCAACAGGGCACGACATGGGGGATTTTCAAAAAACTGCAACAGGGACTGCGCACACCGCTGGCGCAGCTTTGCTTCTCCCTGCGCCGGGTGAAGCATGACCTTGGGAATCAAGCTGAACTATCAGTTTTGTGCCCGCACCGACCAAGGCCGGGTGCGCTCGAACAATGAAGACGCCGTGATCGCGGACGCCAGCGCGCAGCTGGCAGTGCTCGCCGATGGCATGGGCGGGTACAACGCGGGCGAAATCGCAAGCGGCATGGCCACCAGCCTCATTCACGACGAAATGACCCAGTGGCTGGCGCAAGCCGGCCCCCGTGCCGCGTCGACGGAAGTGCGCCGGGCGCTGGAAGACTGCGTGGAGCGGGCCAACCACGCCATCTTCGATGCGTCGCTCTCCCATCCGCAGTATTCGGGCATGGGCACCACGGTGGTGGTCGGCGTTTTTCTGGGCGACCGCCTGATCCTCGGGCACATCGGCGATTCACGGTGCTACTGCTTGCGCGGCGGTGTGCTGAGGCAGATCACGCGCGACCACTCCTGGCTGCAGGAACAGGTGGATGCCGGCATCCTCACGCCGCAAGAAGCGGCGATATCGGGCCAGCGCAACTTGGTCACTCGCGCCCTTGGCGTGGAAAGTGCTGTACTGGTCGAAATCAATGAGTTTCCCGTGGAGCCGCAGGATCTGTTCGTGATGTGCTCGGATGGCTTGACCGACATGGTCGAAGACGATCAGATTCAAACGCTGGCCCTGGTACAGGAACCCCTGGAGGACAAAGCCGCCCACCTGATCGAAGCCGCCAATGCCCGGGGCGGCCGTGACAACATCAGCGTGCTGCTGGTGCAGGCGGGATCCATTGAGAGGAAGCGCGGCTTGATGTCGCGATTTTTGCGTGCCGATTGAAGTTGAATCAGCCACCTGGCCGACCATCGCAATGAAAGAATGAGGAATTGATCATGCCGAAAATGATCGTGTCGATCGACGGAGTCGTCATCAAGGAAGTCCAATTGACGAAGGAGCGTACGACCCTCGGCCGCCG
The DNA here is from genome assembly GCF_057541515.1 of Acidovorax sp. KNOB132. Lineage (NCBI taxonomy): Bacteria > Pseudomonadati > Pseudomonadota > Betaproteobacteria > Burkholderiales > Comamonadaceae > Acidovorax > Acidovorax sp. KNOB132. Next base: position 15,960 of record NZ_BAAJYT010000036.1, on the reverse strand, counting down.
CCCCTATAACGACATCGTCATCGACAACCTGGCCGTCAGTGGCGAACACGCCGTGCTCCATGTCTCGCCCGACGAGGTGGAGATCGAGGACCTCGGCAGCACCAACGGCACCTATGTGAATGGCCAGCCCGTCAAGCGCCAGCCGCTGCGCAACGGGGACACGGTGGAAGTGGGTAAGTACAAAATCCGCTTCCTGCAGGAAAACGAAGGCGAAAACTTCGAAAAGACCATGGTGTTCAAGCCCGGCATGGTTCCGCCACGGCCTTTGACCTCCCGTTCCGCCCCGCTGTCCGCCGCCGGGTCGACGCCCGCTCCGGTCTTGAGCGCGTCCATCCGGGTCTGCTCAGGGGCGGCTGCAGGGCGCGAGGTGGCGCTGGTCAAGGTGGTGACCACCATCGGCAAGCCGGGTGTGGCGGTTGCGTCGATCACCAAGCGGCACCATGGATTTGTGCTGTCGCACGTGGAAGGCGCGCAGCGGCCTCAGTTGAATGGCGCCGTGATGGCGGATGAACCGGTGCTGTTGAAGAGCGGGGACCGCTTGGCGCTGGCAGGGACGGAGATGGAGTTCGTTCAGGGCTGATCGATTGGTATCAGTCGGCTTGAGATGCGCCGAGATTCGTAACTCACGCATCTGCTTGTGACAGGGGTGGTGGACAAATTTGTCACAAGTGCCAGGGATGGAGCGATTCAGATGGGTTTCCCTGGCCTGTTCCCCTGGGGTTTCTCTGTTTTGACGGATAGGCCGCGTTGGCATGGAACCTGCTGAGTTGATGGCGGACCTGGAGAATTCTTCTGCAGGTTTTTATTTGCAATCGACCTCCTAGGAGAGATGTATGAAGCGCAATCTGCAAAAGGGTTTCACCCTGATTGAATTGATGATCGTGGTGGCGATTATCGGTATTCTGGCTGCTGTGGCCCTGCCGGCTTACAAGGACTACACCATCAAGGCGCGTATGGCTGAAGTGGTTCTGGCCGCTTCCCAGTGCCGCACGACCATCAGCGAAACCATCCAAAGCATGCGCACCGATGCGACGCTGTCGGGCACCAACGCTTTTGGTTGCGATGCAACTGGTCCTACCAAGATGGTGAAGTCGATTTCGACCGCTGCCGACACTGGCATCATTACTGTCCTCCCACACGAAACGAACTTGGGTACGACGATGACGGGAACGACTGCCGACAGCATCATGTTGACGCCTAAGAAGGATAGCGGCGGGAACAATTTTGCACTGGGCGGTGCGAACGGCGGTCAGGGACAACAAGTTTACGAGTGGATCTGCAAGGGCACTGGCACCGCGCTTCGTTATGCGCCTGGTTCTTGCAAGTAATTACTGACGCTTGGCGTTTTCATTCCAAAAAAGGGGGCGTCAGCCCCCTTTTTTTTCTTGGTCCTTAAGATTTATGGCTCCGAACTCATCCTCCCGTTCGATACCGTTAGCTGTACTGGGTGCATTGGTTTACGCCTTGTGCTGGTTATTGCCCAACCACCACGAACCCTGGGTTGACTTCTATTCGGATGCGTGGGCAGCCTGTACGATGTGGGGGCTCGGCGCTGTGGTGCTCTGGCGGATCAATAGAACACAGTGGGTGGCTTGGCACGTCCTTCCCCTGGCGGTTCTGGCGTGCTGCGTGATCGTATGGGCGCAATATGCAGCCGGTCTGGTGGAGGCTTTGGGGGTGGCGTGGACCAGTTCCCTGTATTTGATAGGGTTGGCCCTGACCATGCTGGTGGGGGCTGCGCTGGAGCGGTGGCAGCCTTCGCACGGTGCCGATTTTCTGTTCATGGCGGCGCTGGTGGGGGCGTTGGGATCGCTGCTGATCCAGTTCCAGCAATGGCTGCAAATCGACCCCGGCAGCGCGTTCTGGCTCTTCATTCCTGCGCCATCCGAGCGCTTTCATGCCAACCTGGGGCAACCGAACCAATTGGCCAGTTTGCTCTGCCTCGGCGTGCTCGCTTGCGCGTGGCTGCATCAACGCAGCCGATTGCCTGGCCTTGTGGCCTGGTTCCTGGCCGTTTTGCTGGCGGTAGGACTGGCGCTGGCGGAGTCGCGCACGACCTGGCTGGTCGTGTTGTTGTCCTTGGCGATGATGGCCCTGTTCCGCAAACGCCTGGCCATCACGCGGGGCGTCATGGTGGGCGCGTTCACCTGGACCGGCATGTTCGCGGTTTTCCTCGTTGCGCTGCCCCATGTCGATGTGTGGTTGGGACGGGCGTCCCAGCTGCGACCCGTGCGGAGCATCTCGAACCTGGAACTGCGCCTGGACGTCTGGATGCATCTTTGGGAAGCCGTGTGGAGCCGCCCCTGGTTCGGTTTTGGCTGGATGCAAACCAGTTTTGCGCAGTTCGCTCCGAACCCCTACGACATGGTCACGGCGGGAACGCACCGGCATGCCCACAACCTGCTGATGGATCTGCTGGTTTTCACGGGGATTCCGCTGGGTCTGGCTTTTTGCGCAGTGCTGGTCTTGTGGACCGTTTATGCGATCCGTCGCATGGCCCAGCCAGAGCACCTCTGGATGTTCCTGTTCGTGGCCGCGCTGGGTGTGCACGCCATGCTGGAATATCCCCTCTACTACGCCTACTTCTTGCTGCCGTGCGGCCTCATGCTGGGCGCGTTGAACGAGGCACTGCGGTTCAAGCCCATTGGGCAGACGGGGCGTTGGCCGATCGCCATCATGATGGGAGTGGCTGGCGTAGGATTGGCCATCACCATCCATGACTACCTGCGAATCGAAGACGATTTCTTCTCTCTCCGCTTCGAGCGCCAGCAATTGGCCGCGCCCTCTGATCGCCTGGCCCCGGAAGTGGTATCTCTGACCCAGTTGCAGGACTTGATGTGGCTTATCCGGGTCAGCCCCGGCAAGGCGCACTCCGAGCAGGATCTGGTCCGCGCTTCACGGACCACGAAACTATTGCCCAGCACCATCACCCTCTACAAGCTTGCCGCAATGTACGGTGCGGCCGGCAAAACCCAGGAGGCGGAATATTGGGTCGTGGTGATGACGCGCTTGAACCAGCCCAGCCAGAATCTGGTCGCCGAGTTGCGCCGCCAATGGGATGAACAGGCCGCGGTCTATCCGGAGATGGCTAAGGTGGCGTGGCCGAAGTAGGGGGTGTTTTCCAGTCGGATTTGCCGCCGAGTTTTTTCGCCACCCTCACGCCGCTGATCTCCATGTGCTTGTCCACTGCCTTGCACATGTCGTACACCGTGAGCAAGGCGACCTGGGTGGCCATCAACGCCTCCATCTCCACGCCCGTCGGCCCCACGGTTTCCACGGTCGCCGTGCATTCGATGCCGACCCCCTCGGATGCGGTCGCAAACGTCACGGCGATGCGCGTCAGCGCCAAGGGATGGCACAGCGGAATCAGATCGCTGGTCTTTTTCGCCGCCTGAATACCCGCGATGCGGGCGATGCCCAGCACGTCACCCTTCGCAGCGGTGCCGGACTGGATGATGGCCAGCGTTTCCGCCTGCATCTCGATGCGGCCGGTGGCGACGGCAACGCGGTGCGTGGCCTGCTTGGCGCCCACATCGACCATGTGGGCTTGGCCCAGGGCGTCGAAGTGGGTCAGGCTGGAGGGAGTGGGGGTATCGCTCATACAAGTACTGGGGATTGCACGCGGGTCATTCGCCGGCAGGGAACATTCGGGGGCCAGGGCATCATACGGTCATGTGTAGCGGCCAGGGCCGGGGTGGCGTGGCCGAATCAGTGCAGGAGACTTTGCGTGCCATTTGATCGAAAACGGCCTCTGGTGCTTGTGCGTCAGGCGGTGGCCGCTTCCCTTTTCATCGTGAGCGGTGTGTGCGGCACGACCGCCGTGCATGCGCAAGCGGGCCTGCCCACGCTGGGCGACAGCTCCGACCTCACCACCGCCCAGGAGCGCCAGCTCGGCGACCGCATCATCCGCGAGCTGTACCGCGATCCGGATTACATCGACGACGCGGTGCTCAACGAGTACGTGGACAGCATCTTCCAACCCCTGGTAAAAGCGGCGCGCGAGCGCGGGGAGCTCTCCCCCGAACTGGACGAGCGCTTCGCGTGGGAGATCCTGCTGGGCCGGGACCGCACGGTGAATGCCTTCGCGCTGCCGGGCGGCTATTTCGGCGTGCACCTGGGATTGATCGGCGTGGTGTCCACGCGCGACGAGCTGGCGTCGGTGCTGGCGCACGAGCTGAGCCACGTCACGCAGCGCCACATCTCGCGCCTGATCACGCAGCAGAACCGGCAGACGCCGCTGATGCTCGGGGCCCTGGTGCTGGGCGCGCTGGCCGCCAGCAAGAGCCCGAATGCGGCCCAGGCGCTGATGATCGGCGGGCAAGCGGTGGCGGTGCAGAACCAGCTGAACTTCTCGCGCGACATGGAGCGCGAGGCCGACCGCATCGGCTATGGGCTGATGGCGCCGGCCGGCTTTGCGCCGCAGGGGTTCGTGGCCATGTTCGACAAGCTGCAGCAGGCCAACCGCATCAACGACAACGGCAGTTGGCCCTATTTGCGCAGCCACCCGCTGACCACGCAGCGCATTGCCGACATGCATTCGCGGTTGCCTCCAGGGGGCGCCGCCGCCGCACCGGCCACGCCCACGCTGGAACACGCGATGATGGCCGCGCGCGCCCGCGTGCTGTCCCGTCCGGGCGTGGATGTCTGGCGGCAGTGGACGACCGAGCCGCTGGGCACCGGTTTCGCCGCCCAGCCGTTGCCCCGCCGGGTGGCGGCCTGGTACGCGGCGGCGCTGAGCGCCAGCCAGCTGCAGGACGTGCCGGCGGCGCGCACCGCACTGCGGGGCTTGATGGAGGCGGTGCGCGGCGATGCGCCGGCGCTGCGGCAGGCGAAATTGCTCAGTGCGGAAATCGAATTCGCGGCCGGGGACTTCCAGGCCGCATTGCTGCAGTTGCCAGCGCAGGCGACCCTGGCTTCTTCGGCACACCCGCCCGCTGCGCCGACGGGGCGGCCGGAGATGCTGCTGCGCACGCAGGCCCTGCTGCGCACGGGCAATGCCCAGGAAATGACTGGCCCGCTGCAGACGCGGGTGGCGACGCATCCGCACGATGCCACCGCATGGCATCTGCTGGCGGCGGTGTGGCAGCAGCAGAACCACCCGCTGCGCGCGGTGCGGGCCGAGGCCGAGGCGCATGCGGCACGCTACGACTACCAGGCGGCGGTGGACCGGTTCAAGGCGGGCCAGGACCTGGCGCGCAAGAGCGGCAGCCGGGGCGGCGACGCGGCCGACTACATCGACGCGTCGATCATCGAGACGCGTCTGCGGGCCGTCGATTCACTTCTTAAGGAACAGGCCGCCGAGCGCTGATTCGATGAGCACGCCCAGCACCGAATAGATCAGCGAGCCGATCAGCGCCGCCGCGAAGCCCCGTACCTGGAAGCCGTCGCCCAGCACCGTGGCGGCGGCCCAGAACATGAGCGCGTTGATGACAAAGAGAAACAGCCCGATGGTGAGGACGGTGACCGGCAGCGTCAGCACCACCAGCACGGGCCGCAGCACGACATTGAACAGGCCGATGACGAAGGCGGCGATGAGCGCGCTGGTGAAGCTTTTCACCTCCACGCCGCTGTACACGTAGGCCACGAACAGCAGCGCCGCAGCGCTGAGCAACCACTTGAGGATGAGTTTCATCATGGCGCGGGAGCATAGCACCCGCATGCCATGGCTCGGCGGATTCACTGGTCTGTTCCCCGGCCCGCGAATGCGCTCAACCGCTGCGTTCAGGCATCAGCGAAGCGATGGCTTCGTGGGTTCTTCGGGCGAGGCTTGCTGTCCGTCAGCCTGCCCCCCGCTTCAGCCATGCGTTGCGGATGACGTTAGCAACGGTTCCCTGGCCTGGCTTTCCTGGGCGACCGCCCGGAATGGACGCGTCAGCGAACTCATGGCAGACGAGGCGCTTGAGGCAGCGACCTGTCCGACGAAGCCCACGCTGTCGAGCACCCCCGCCATGGCGGTGAGGGCCGCGCCTCCGACGTGACGCAGCAATTCGTTGTGAGGCGCGAGCCTCGCGACGATGGCCTCCTCGTCGATGGTCGGTTGCAGGCCGCTCGTCTCACCCGCTCCGCTCTCGAGGTCACCGATGTTTGCAGCAGAGTGTTGGAGCAAGTCCCCGATCACATCCGCGAAGCGCTGGTGATCGCTGGACACGATACCCGGGACGCCGGTCTGAGAGATGGCGGCAATGACATTCATGCCAATCATCTCGATCGGTGCAAAAGCGGTGCTGCGCAGGATGCGCAGCGCCGCTTCTGGAAGCGCACCGGTGACCATGCCACCGAGGAGGAAGGGCACGAGCCCCACCGCGAGTGCGACGCCCATCGACTTCTTGCCGATCACCGTACTGGGCTCCATCTTGAGTGCCAGTTCGGTGGCCAGATGGATGGCTTCGTCTTGTGCGACGCCCTCGGGCAGCTTCATCACGCCGCTGTGGACCGCGTGCTCGACGGCCTCCTTGACCGACTCACGGATCTCAGCAATCTCTCCAGGCACGCCCGCCGCCGCCGAGAGGATGGCGACTTCGGTCGTCCCCACGCCGATCAGCGCAGCGACAGCTCTCGGTAGACGAGCGGCGTTGTACTCGAGCAAGTTGTTCGGCAACGCGCCGATGGCCGACACGACCCCGGCAGTGAGCGCCTCGCCGAGCTTTTGCATGAATGGGAAGGGATCGCCACGGTCATTGGCCATGCGCTTCTTGACCGTCATCGTGTCCGCCGCCTCGATCGCGACCATGGGCGCCGCGTCGATCACGGACGCCGGCAGGCCCCACGCCACGGATGCGAAGCCGGAACCCAGCAGCGCGAGCTTGGCCTTTGGTGCCGCCACGAGCTCCCACAGCGAGCCCAGCCCCGAGCTGACGGCCAGGCTCGAGCCAAGCAGCTTGAGGTCGATGCTCTTGGCCGTAGCAAGCTGCAGCAGTCCTGTGGCAGCCATCTTCAGCGACAGGTCCGGCCGTGCGGCAAGCCGGTCCTCGATCAAGGATTTCAGTGCGGGCAAAGACGATTCCATCCTCGGACGTGCCTCCCGCAGCAGCGGGATGATCCGGCCGCGAAGGTCATCGCCGATCGCCTGCTCACCGCGAGCAATCACGCCGAGTAGCAGCGGGATGGTGGCGTGCTCCATCGGGGCGCTGAGGTCTTCGCCAAGCGCCGCCTTGAGGCTGTCCAATGTGTTTCCACCGTTGGCGCCCAGGCGAAGCGATAGCGTCGGCTCCTTGCCAGCCAGGGCCATGAATTTCAGGCCGGGCACTTCGGCAGGATCGATCGCCAGGGACTCCAGCAGTTTCTGGGTCACCGGGTTTTTGGACGTGAGTTGATTCCCCTCCACGCGAACAGTGCCCTGATAAGACGGGCCGGGACGGCTGTCGGATTGCAGATCGGCAAGCCGATCCGCTTCAATGCGAGGGCCCAGGCTGCTCGTGGAGGTCAGCGACTGACCTTTGGGCCGAATCGGAGGTCCGGACTCCATGGTGGACGGACGGGGCGAGCCGGGACGCGATGAAGGCTGACTCGCCGGCTGCTCGGGCACGGAAGAGGTAGAGGCGACGGAGGTGGAGACCAAGGGAGCAATCTGCATGGGTAATCTTGAGGCTGGAGGTGAGTGAAAAAACCTCCACCATCGCGTAGCCGTGCCAAAAATAACCGAGGGATCGCGAAGTCCAGTCTCCTTTCACGAAGTGCCTCGCTGCAGCAAGATCCCCGGTTGTCGCGGGTACCCGGAACCTCCGCGACGCACCGGACGCAACAGGTCGTCAGCCAGCACAACTACGTCATGTGTGCAGGACAGGCCCTTGCGCGTCACTGCTGGGCAGCAAGGCCGTGGGGGAGAATCACTCCGCCACGAACATGAACATCGCGCCCAGGCCGGCCAGCGTGCCCGGCAGGGACCAGCGGCGCGGCGATGGCTTGCGCGTGATGTTGACGGGGGCGGCCACCGCCTGGACGGGCGTCGGCGCGGCCACTTCGTCCTGCTTGGGGCGTCGTGCGTCGATCACGGGCACGGCGCCGTGTTCGGCCTGCAGCTGGGTGAGCAGATCGGCCAGCGGGCCCTTGGCCAGCACGGTGCTGGCCTGCACCCCCTCGGCCTGCAGCCAGGGAACGATCTGGCCGAACAGCTTGTCGGCCCACTTGGTGCGCCAGTTCTCGCGGGCGCTGTGGCTGACCCACTTGCTGATGCGGTGGGTCATGCGCGGCGCGCAGGCCACCAGCACCCATTCCGTTTTATCGGCCGAGGCGCGGTGAGACAGGGGCGCCAGGACCTGCCGGGCCTGCTCGGCGTCGTCCACGTAAACGATGACTTTGTTCATGAGGCTTCCTTGTGACCTGGCAGGGGTGCCGTTAGCAATGGGGAGAGGGCCGGGCGAAATGGCCGGACGCCTGGCGGCGCCCGTGCCGTTTCGCCCAACGTTCGTCGTCAAGGCCTGCCCGCTCAGCCGTGGGCGGCCGGAGCCGCTGCGGCGCGGCGCGAGGCGATGGCCTTGCCGACCACCAGCACCAGCAGGGCGCCGGCGATGTGCGCGGCCCAGTACAGGGTGTCGGAGATCACGGCCAGGCCTTGCGCGTCGAGCGTGCCCAGCTTCGGTGCCCAGCTCCAGCGCTCGGTGTTGACGAAGATCGGGTCGGTGACCAGCATGCCGCCGGCGATCCAGCCCAGCAGCATGCCGCCGATGGTGATGATGATGGGGAAGCGCTCCATGAGCTTGATGACCAGCTGGCTGCCCCAGACGATGATCGGGATCGAGATCAGCAGGCCCAGGACCACGAGCAGCATCGAGTGCTCGCCGGCATTCTGGGCGGCGCCGGCGATGGCGATCACGTTGTCCACGCTCATCACCAGGTCGGCCACGATGATGGTCTTGATGGCCGCGAACAGCTTGTCGCTGCCTGCCACGTCGCCGTGGCCGTCTTCGTCGGGTGCCAGCAGTTTGATACCGATCCACACCAGCAGCAGCGCGCCCACGAACTTGAGGAACGGCAGCGCCAGCAGCGTCATGGCGAACGCGATCAGGATGACGCGCAGGATGATGGCGCCGGCGGTGCCCCAGATGATGCCCTTGGTTCGCTGGGCGGGTGGCAGCTTGCGGCAAGCCAGCGCGATGACGACCGCATTGTCGCCACCCAGCAGGATGTCGATGATGATGATCTGCCCCAACGCGACCCAGAACTCGGGTGAAGTCAAGAAGTCCATAAATTCCTCAAAAGCAATGGCCGGGAGGAGGAACCCGCTACCCCTGTAGCGCCGGGCCCCTCCGGGAACGGGGGCTGACTGCGGAGGTGACCTGAGGCACGCCCGCGTTGCGCGGAGCGTTGTTCGATAGGGACGGCCTTGATCAGCCCGCGCAGGGCCCATCAAAGGTCTCGCTCGGTCCGCCATGCCATGCATGGATGGACCCGGCCTGCCGGAAGCTTGCGCTTCGTACTGACGACAGGACCGACAAGCCCAGCCGCCCCGGGCGGTGTGCCTGCCGGATGTCTGCTGGGTTGGGAGCTACTCCCCTTCGAAGCCGGCATTGGAACACAGGGGCGAGCGGCCGTGCAAGCGAACGTGTCCCGCGCGCCGGGACGGTTTTGAGCCAAACAGGCCCCACGCCGGCGTTTTCATTGCCTTTGCTGCTATCAATTCGTGAGTGTTCTGCGGGGCAGCTCGGAGGCCGTCGGGCGCCGCGGGAGCGCACCCGGGCAGCGGTATGATCGCGGCCCCCTTTCGCACACCCATGGCCGTCCTGCACATCACCGACATCGAAGCCGCCATCAACCATTGGCGCGCCCGGTCGCCGTCGCCCGACGGCGTGACGCTGGCGCCCGAGCTGGTGGCGCTGGCCGAGGTCTACGCGCTGATGGTGTACTGGCACGAGGACGAAGCCGACGAGGCGGGCTTTCCCCCGGCGGCCATGGCAGCCTGGCGCGCCTGGTACGAGACCACGCCCGACACGCCGTGCATCGCCATCTGCTCCACCAGCCAAGGCGACGAACAATGCAAGGGCTGCGGCCGCAGCTTCGCCGAGGTGCAGCACTGGCTGGCGATGACGCCGGTCGAAAAGCGCACCGTGTGGCGCCGCATCACGCTGGAGAGCTCGGCGTGGCGTTTCAACCGCTATGCCGAACGCGCGGCGGAAGGCAGCACGCCGGCCGAGGCCAAGGCGCCTGCCTGAACGGCGTCGGTGGGCGTTTCGGCCCCCGGTGCGGGGGGATGGGCGGCGCCATGGCTTTCCCGCCCTTTACGGGCTGCGGGACAGCGGCTATGGTGGGTTCATGCTCCGTCTGACCCAGGCCCCCAACATCGCGATCGCCACCTTGTGGGCCGACCTGCTGCGCGAGGGCGGCATGCCGGCGTCGGTGCAGCGGCAATACCTGGGGGCCGCCGCCGGGCACCTGCCGCCAGACCAGTGCCTGCCCGAGATCTGGCTGGAGCACGACGAGCACGCGGCCCGCGCGCGGCAACTGCTGCAGGCGTTGCAGAACCTGCCCCAGCGCCGCTGGCTGTGCGGGTGCGGCGAAATGGTGGAGGGCGGGTTCGAGCAGTGCTGGCAGTGCGGCGCGCTGATGCCGCAGCCGGCTTGAGCTCAGAGAGCGCCGCATGCCATCGGGCGGGCCGGCCGGCGCGACATGTGGCCGGTCGCACGCTGTGATGCTCACTTATTGATAGCAATATGCCCTAGTCGATCATGCGCTGGAGGCCCATCAGGCTTCAAACCCCACCGACCCGGCACACCCCGTGGCCGCGTCACTTCCAGCGCTGGGGCTCCACGTGCACGCTGCCCAGGTTGCTGCTCAGGGTGAGCGCGCCCTCCTGCACCGTGGCCTGCAGCTGCATGCTGCGCTCCGCGAGCGCGGCCAGGGCCTGCGAGGCCTCGGCGGGCAGGCGCCACACCTGCAGCTTGTCCAGGCGCGACAGCTTGGTCTGGATGCCTTTCCACCACACCTCGGCGGCATGGTGGAAGCAATACACGATCACGGCGTCCGACTTGCTGCAGGCCTTGGTGAGCGGCTTGTCCTCGGGCTGGCCGACCTCGATCCACAGGCGCTTGCGGCCGGTGAAGTCGGTCAGGGAGACGTCCGGGTCGTCCGGGTCGGACAGCCCCGCGCCGAAGGCCAGGGTGCCGTCGCCCTGGCACACGGCCTGCAGCTGGTGGGCGTGGAGGGCCAGCGCCGCCAGCCGCACCATCATGCGTTCGTCGGTTTCGCTCGGGTGGCGGGCCAGCGTGAGCGAATGGTCGGCGTAGTAGCTGTTGTCGATGTCGGCGATCTGCAGGTTCGCCTTGAAGATGGTGGACTTGATGGCCATGGGCTGGTGCTCACAAAAATATAGCAGTCCGCGCCCGATGGTGGGGCGCGGACCGGCGAAAGGGCTTCAACCCCGGCGGTGGGCGGTCAGACGCGGCGCGCCAGCTCGGCGGCCTTGCCGATGTAGCTGCCGGGCGTCATGGCGAGCAGGCGCTCTTTTTCGGCCTCGGGAATCTCCAGGCTGCGGATCAGCCCGTGCAGGGCCTCGGCCGTCACGGTCTTGCCGCGGGTGACTTCCTTGAGCTTTTCGTAGGCCCCCGGCACGCCGAAGCGGCGCATCACCGTCTGGATCGGCTCGGCCAGCACTTCCCAGGAGGCGTTCAGGTCGTCCGACAGCGCCTCTTCGTTCAGTTCCAGCTTGTTCAGGCCGGTCATGAGCGAGGTGTACGCCAGGGCCGCATAGCCCAGTGCCACGCCGATGTTGCGCAGCACGGTGCTGTCGGTCAGGTCGCGCTGCCAGCGGCTCACAGGCAGCTTCTCGGACAGGTGCTTGAGCAGCGCGTTGGCCAGGCCCAGGTTGCCTTCGGCGTTCTCGAAGTCGATCGGGTTGACCTTGTGCGGCATGGTCGAGGAGCCGATCTCGCCGGCCTTGAGCTTTTGCTTGAAGTAGCCCAGGCTCACATAGCCCCAGATGTCGCGCGACAGGTCGATGAGGATGGTGTTGGCGCGCGCCACGGCGTCGAACAGTTCGGCCATGTAGTCGTGCGGCTCGATCTGGATGCTGTAGGGCTGGAAGGTCAGGCCCAGGCCCAGGGGCTCGGGCGTTTCCACCACGCGCTTGCTGAAGGCTTCCCAGTCGAAGTCGGGCCAGGCGGACAAATGGGCGTTGTAGTTGCCCACGGCGCCGTTCATCTTGCCCAGCATCTTGACCGAGGCCACGCGCTCGCAGGCGGTCTGCAGCCGCACGACCACGTTGGCCAGTTCCTTGCCCACCGTGGTGGGACTGGCGGTCTGGCCGTGCGTGCGGCTCAGCATGGGCACGGCGGCGTACATGTGGGCCATCTCGCGCAGCTTGAGCACGATGCGGTCCAGGCCCGGCAGCACGACCTGGTCGCGGCCGGAGCGCAGCTGCAGGGCGTGGCTGGTGTTGTTGATGTCCTCGCTGGTGCAGGCGAAATGCACGAACTCGGCCGCCTTCTCCAGCTCGGGGCGGGCCTCGAACTTGCCCTTGAGCCAATATTCCACGGCCTTCACGTCGTGGTTGGTGGTCTTCTCGATGTCCTTGATGGCGGCCGAATCGGTTTCGGAAAAATTCTTCACCAGCCCCAGCAGGTAGGCGCGTGCGCCGGTGGTCAGGGGCTTGAACTCGGCGAAGCCCGCATCCGACAGCGCGATGAACCAGGCCACTTCCACCTGCACCCGGCGGTGCATGTAGCCGTGCTCGCTCATGATCGGGCGCAGGGCGGAGAGTTTGGCGGCGTAGCGGCCGTCGAGGGGCGAGAGGGCGGTGATGGTGGACAGGCTCATGGGCGGGGATTGTAGGTGGCGCTGCCTGTAAGCTATCCAAGGCAAGACTGCCCATAAAATCAAGCGGCCTTGTCCCCGTCCCCTGCCGTGCCCGGAAGAACACCATGAAATTGATCGGATCCTCAGCCAGCCCCTATGTGCGCAAGGTGCGTATCGTGATGGCCGAGAAGAAGCTGGACTACCGCTTCATCGAGGAAGACGTCTGGGCCGAGGACACGACCATCGCCACCTCCAACCCGCTGGGCAAGGTGCCGTGCCTGGTGATGGAAGGCGGAGAGGCCGTGTTCGATTCACGCGTCATCGTCGAATACCTGGACACCCTCTCGCCCGTGGGCCGGCTGATTCCCACGCAAGGCCGGGAGCGCGCCGAGGTCAAGACCTGGGAGGCCCTGGCCGACGGCGTGATGGACGCGGGCGTGCTCGCCCGGCTCGAGTCGCGCTGGGCCGGCCGCCAGGAGGGCGAACGCAGCCAGGCGTGGATCGACCGGCAACTCGGCAAGGTCGAGGCGGGCATCAAGGCCATGGCCCAGGGCCTGGGCGAGAAGCCCTACTGCAGCGGCATCCACATGAGCCTGTCCGACATCGCCGTGGGTTGCGCGCTGGGCTGGATCGGCTTTCGCTTTCCCGAAATCGAATGGCGTGCCGAGCATGCCAACCTTGCCCGGCTGCTGGACAAGCTGGAGCAGCGCGTGAGCTTCGCCGACACACGACCTGCCTGATCGATCGCCCCGGCCCCGGGGCGCTGACTGACCAAAAAGCAGCGCCCACAAAGCCAAAAGCGCGCAACCAGCGAAGGTTGCGCGCTTTGTTTTTGGCGGAATAAAAAAAGTTGCGAAGCGTCCCGAAACGAATTTAGAGAGGGAGGGAGGAGAAGCGCTTCAGGGTTTCAGTTGAACCACCAGGGTTCAAAAGGCTTCGCAACAGTAAAGGGTTGATCGGGGGGCAAGCGTCGCCGCCTGCACTGGTTACTAGAGTAGTGACGATCCCGGGAAGTTCCAGAGGGAAGGTGGTTAAAACCATCAGAAAATGTAACTATTTCCATATCACGGAACTGCTTCAGAACGGTGACGTTTTCGGGCGCCCCGCGTCCAGTTGCTGCTCGATCGCGCGCACCAGCCGGGGGTCGCCCGGCTCCACCACGCTGGCGAAACTGCCGACCACCTTGCCGTCCCGGCCCACCAGGTACTTGTGGAAGTTCCAGCGGGGCGCCTCGCCGGCCTGGGCTTTCAATTCCCGGTACAGCGGCGAGGCGTCGGCCCCGACGACCCGGCTCTTGGCGAACATCGGAAACTTGACGCCGAAGGTGTTCTCGCAGAAGTCGGCGATCTGCGCATTGCTGCCGCCCTCCTGGGAGAAATCGTTGGAGGGGAACCCCAGCACCACCAGCCCCCGGTCCTTGTAGCGCGCGTGCAGGGCCTCCAGCCCCTGGTACTGCCCCGTGAAGCCGCAGTAGCTGGCCGTGTTGACGACCAGCAGCACCTTGTTGCGGTACTGGCACAGTGGTTGGGGCAGTTCGTCCTGCAGGCGCAGGGGGGTGTGGCGCAGCAGGGGCGGGCAGGTGCCGTCTTCCGTCGCGGCCGCCGGGCCCGCGGCCCGCGCGGGAAGGCCGGACAGGGCGAGCGGCGCAGCCGCCAGGGCAAGGCAAAGGACTCGGCGCAGCATGAAGGTCTCCTTGTCGATGGGGCGCCACAGGCAGTGGATCACGCAATGGGGGGCGGCCCACGAACGAGTTTGGCGCAAATCGGCGGAAAAGTCCCGCCCCGGCGCGCGCCAGGAGGCCGCCGCTGACAGGAGCGGCCCTGGGAAACGTTCTCAGACGAGACTGAGCAAGCGGTTCAACTGCAGTTGCACGCGCACATCGCGCTGGGCGATGGCGCCGGTCACCTTCCAGGCGGGCTGGGCGGTGTCGCGCGGAATGAGCTCTCCGGTGGGCATGCCGTTGCGGTTGAGCACCACGGCCACGCGCGGCGTGGTGGCGCTGCCGCCGCGGCGCAGGGTGACGGCGATCTCCTGGCTCACCAGCCGCACGAACGCGCCCGGAGGGTACACGCCCAGGGTTTTCACCAGGGCCGAACCGGCTTCATCCACCTGGTGCGATTCGTCGTAGTAGCTCGCCTGCATCGCCGCGGTGACGGGCATCGGCGCGCGCGAGGCGCGCGGGGCCAGGCGGGCGCCGAACACGTCCGCGCGCTGGATCAGCCGGGCGATCTGCTGGCCTTCGCTTTTGTCGGCCAGCGGGCCTGGCGAGCGGTGGTGGTGGCAGCGCACGGCTTCCAGCCATACCGGGTCGTGCACGCCCAGATGGCGCAGCAGGGTTTCGGATCGGGTGGCATGGCTTTCCACCGCGGCGATCTGCTCCGAGGTGAGCGGCTGGGCCTGCACGGCCAACTGGTCCTGCAGCGCGGTCATGGCGATGTTCATGGACAGCGCCGCGCGCCCGGTCTGCATCACGCGCTCCACCGGCCAGCGCAGCTGCTCGACGGCGACCAGCATGCACACGCAGGCCACGAGCATGGCGTGGGTGCCGCTGTACTGCCGGGTTTCGTGGCCGGACAGGTAGATGAGGGCCAGCAGGACCGCGTCGGGGCTCTGGCGGCAGTGCAGGGCGAGTTCGCGGTGCAGCGCATCGAAACGGTCGGGAAAGTCATGCGCCTGCGGCGCGCGCAGCAGCTGCGTGGCCCGCAGCTGCAGCCCTGGCCAATCGGGCGGGCCGCCTTCGACGCGGTCGCGCGAGGCCTGGGCGCCAGCGCTGATCTTCATGGAGGCGATCTGGCCGAGCGAGGTGTCGGACATCAGCATCTGCTGCAGCTGCGCCAGATAGGCGCGGTGGCTGTCGCCCGATTCGTCGGTGTCCACGCACAGCTGCAGGCCGCGCGACAGGAGGACGTCCAGCTCGTTGCGCGTGCGGATCACGTAGCCTTTTTGCGCCAGCAGCACGCCATCGGCCCCGCGCAGGATGAAGGGAAGCGGGGAGCCGAGCTGGATCGATTCGATGTTCAGCGCAACGAGGTTCATGGTGAGTCGCCGCATTATGGGCGCACGGGTGCGCCTTGAAAGCCGGCGCAATGGCGGGAACCCACCGTTGTTCGCCGGTTCCTGGTGGTGGCCCAGGGCGGTGGCGTGTGGCCGCCCCGTTCATTCAGCAGCGCCCGCGCGGGTCCGCCGGCGCCGCGCACGGCCCGCCGTCAGGGCGTGGGCCGGGACGCGTCCACA
>NZ_BAAJYT010000035.1:0-29226 GCF_057541515.1 Acidovorax sp. KNOB132 | reverse complement strand
GCCGCGCGCCATGTCGATGCCGGCAAAGCCACCCTCCAGTTCGGGCGGGGCGCCGCACCCGGCAAGGGCGGCGGCAGCGGCCGAGGTGGCCGAGGCGGCGAGGAATTGGCGGCGTTGCATGTGGGCGGTGCGGCCGGGCGGCCAGCGCGGTCAGTGGGCCGCCACCTTACCCCACTCCTGCTCGTAGGTGTGCACCAGCACCTGGTTGGACAGGCGGTTGACCTCGGCCGGCACGCGCGCCATGTCGCGCGGAAAGTCGAACAGCAGCGCCAGCGTGGGCACCGACAGGAATCGCAGCCCCTCGGGCAGCGCCTGCGGCAGGTGCCAGGGCCGGCGGCTGGCGATCACGAAGCCCCATTCGCCGAAGCTGGGCACGTGGGCGTGGTACGGGGCGGTGCGCAGCCCCAGCGACTCGATGGTCTGCACCACCGTCCAGAAGCTCTGGCGTGCCACCAGGGGCGAGGTGGTCTGCACCACGGCGTAGCCGCTCGCGGACAGGCGCTGCGCCAGCAGGGCGTAGAAGCTGTTGGTGTAGAGCTTGCCGATGGCGAAGTTGGTCGGGTCGGGGAAATCCACCACGATCACGTCGAAAAAGTCTTGCGCCCCCACGCTCCCCGCTGCGCGTGGTTCGCTGCCCCCCGAGGGGGCCCCCGCGCCTTGGGGAGGCCCGGCGGCGCTGGAGTCTTGCGCCCCCACGCTCCCCTGCTGCAGCCACTGGAACGCGTCGGTGTTCACGACATGCACCTTGGGGTTGGACAGCGCCCCACCGTTCAGCCGCGCGAGCGTGGGGTCGTCGGTGAACAGGCGCGTCATCGCCGGGTCCAGCTCGACCAGCGTGACCGACTCGACCGAGGGGTACTTGAGGATCTCGCGCACCGCCATGCCGTCGCCGCCGCCCAGCACCGCCACGCGCCGCGGCCCGGCGCCGCCCGAGGCGAACGCCGCCATCGCCGGGTGCACCAGGGCCTCGTGGTAGCGGTACTCGTCGCGCTCGGCGAACTGCAGGTTGCCGTTGAGGTACAGCCGGTGCCCCGCCTTGCCCTCGGTGACCACGATGCGCTGGTAGGGCGTGGCACGGCTCACCACGATGCGGTCCTGGTAGAACTTGTCCTCGGCAAAGCGCGTGATGTGCTCCGCGCCCACCAGCCCCGCCAGCAGCACGCCGAACACGGCCACGCAGGCCAGCACGTGCGCGCGCAGGCGCCGCAGCTCGTGGCGGAACAGCCAGACCGCCCACAGCGCCACCGCCGCGTTCATCAGGCCGAACAGCAGCCCCGTGCGGATCAGCCCCAGGTGCGGCACCAGCAGCAGCGGGAACGCGAGCGACACCGCCAGCGCCCCGAGGTAGTCGAACGTGAGCACCTGCGAAACCAGGTCCTTCAGCACCGCGTTGCGCTTGAGGATGCGCATCACCAGCGGAATCTCCAGCCCCACCAGCGTGCCCACCAGCAGCACCATGCCGTACAGCAGCACGCGGAACGCGCCCGGCGCGTAGGCGTTGGCCAGGAACAGCGTGGCCGGCAGCGCGCCGCCCACCAGGGCCACCAGCAGTTCGATGCGCAGGAAGTGCGCGGGCAATTGCCGTTCGAAGTAGCGCGACAGCCACGATCCCACGCCCATGGCGAAGAGGTAGGTGCCGATGATGGTGGAGAACTGCAGCACCGAATCGCCCAGCACGTACGAGGCGAGCGCGCCGGCCGCGAGTTCGTAGAGCAGGCCGCAGGCGGCGACGACGAAGACGCTGGCGAGCAGCGCGATGTCGATGGGGCGGGGCGCGGGCGCGGCGGAAGGGGTGGGGTGGGCAGCGGCGGTCAAGCCGCTATTTTGCGGGATGGGCCCCGGCGGCGGCCGCCGCAGGCCCGTCGGGCGAGGGCGCCTTCTTCGCCCGCCCGGCATCGCCCGGGCTCCCGGGTCAGAACTGGTAGGTGGCGCTCACCAGCACGCCGCGCGGCGCACCGGGCATGTCGACGGAGCGCCAGTATTCCTTGTCCAGCAGGTTGGTGACCGCGACGGTCACGGTCCAGGGCGCGGCGCGCCAGCCCACCATGGCATCCCAGCGGGTGTAGGCCGGCAGGCGCGAGGTGTTGGCCGCGTTGAGCCAGCGGGCGCTGGTGTGCGTCACGCCGATCTCGCCGTACCATGGGCCCTGCGGCGCATAGCGCAGGAAGACGTTGCCATTGCGCTGGGCCGTGTCCTGCAGGTACTTGCCGACGTTCGCGGGCGCGCTGCGGTCCTCGGTGACCTTGGCGCTCATGAGGCCCACGCCGCCGCGCACGTACCACGAGGGCGCCACGCGGCCGGCCGCGCTGAACTCGATGCCGCGCGAGCGCTCTTTGCCGCGCACGGCCCAGGTGAACGGGTCGTTGACCGCATCGGGACGGTACCGGATGTTGTAGTGCTCCAACTGGTAGACCGACACCTGCGTGGACAGCTTTCCGTCCAGCCAGTCGCTCTTGGCGCCGATTTCGAACTGGCGCGAATGCTGGGGCTCGTCGTCGTACACGGCGCTGGCCGAGGTGTCCACGGTGATCATGCCGCGCCCGCCGTAGGGCGAGTAGCTCTTGTTCCACGAGGCATAGATGCTGTGCTCGCGCACCGGCTGCCAGACCACGCCCACGCGGGGGCTGACCGAGTCGCCGTCGTAGCCGCGCCCGGCGGACGTGAGCAGGTTGGTGCTGTGGAAGTCGAACCGATCGTAGCGCAGCCCGGCCAGCAGCTTCCACTGCGTGCCCAGGCTCACGAGGTCCTGCAGGTAGAGCGCGCGGCTCTGCGCCTCGTGCAGGTTGTACTGGGTGGGCGCGCCCTGGGCGGGCTTGGGGACCCAGGGAATGGGGCGCAGCGGGTCGTAGGTGAAGCTGGCCGCGCCGCTGGACAGGCGCGGCTGGCGCTCTTCCTCGCTGGCTTCCATGCCCACGAGCAGGTCGTGCTGCAGGCCGGCCAGCGTGAATTTGCCGGTGAGGTCCACGGTGTTGGAAAGCGTCTCGTTGCGCGTCTGCTGCCAGGCGTAGTTGGGCCGCACGCGGCCGGCGTAGTCGCAGCTGGCGCCCGTGGAGGTGCGGCCCCGGGCGTTGCAGTAGGTGCCGGCGAAGTAGTGGTCGAAGTCCTGGCTGGCCTCGCGCTTGCTCGCCACCCAGCGCACGCTCCAGGCCGGGTTGAAGTCGTAGCTCAGGTCCGAGCGCAGCACGCGCAGCCGGTCTTCCACCATGTCGTCGGGGTGGGCGAAACCGGTGCGGATCGACACGCCGGCGGGCAGCTGGTCGTAGGCCGGGCCACGGTCGGGCACGCGCCACACCGTGTCGTACGTGTATTGCCCGGTCCAGCGCAGGCCGGTGCGCGTGTCCACGAGGATGCTGGGCGAGACCATTTCATTGCGGTTGCGGATGCCGCTGCGAAAACTGTTCGCCTGCTCGCGGTCGGCCGTCAGCCGCACGGCCACGTTCTCGTTCAGCACGTGGTTGATGTCCAGCGTGCCGCCGACGTTGTCCCACGAGCCGCCGCGCAGGTTGATGCTGCTCTTGGCATCGAAGCGGGCCTGCTTGCTCACCATGTTGATGATGCCGCCGCCGCTGCTGCGGCCGTACAGCACCGACGCCGGGCCCTTGAGGATCTCGATGCGCTCCACGTTGGCGGTGCTGCGGCGCACCTGGCCGCTTTCACGCACGCCGTCGCGGTAGATGTCGCCCGAGTCGGCGTTGAAGCCGCGGATCATCACGCCTTCGCCCCGCATGTCGTACTTGGTGTTCACGCCGGGCACGCCGTCCAGCATGACGGCCAGGTCGTTGATGCCGTAGCTCTTGTACTTGTTGACCTCCAGCGTGTCGATGGTCTGCGGGATGTCCTTGGGCGCCATGTAGGTCTTGGTGGCCGTGGTCACGCCTTCGGGGCGCACATCGTCGGCGTCGTACTCCGACGTGACGTGCACGGTGGGCAGGGCCGCCTGGGATGCGGCTTCGGCCTGCGGTTGGGACAGGGCGGTGGCCGGCAGGCCCGCCATGCCGGCGAGCAGCGCCGCCGCGGTGGCCGTGGCCCGGGAATGGAAGAAGGCCAGGGCTGCGGCCGCTGGTGCAGGGTCCGGATGTGTCATTCGCTCTCTCTGGAAAAGAAAACGGCCGCCCGGCAGGGGCAGCCGTTTGTATCGGAAAGAGCAAAATTGTAACGTTACTGATAACGATTCGTATTTGGAATCTGGCCAAAAAAAGGGCATTCGGGCGGCCATCCGCCCCCTGCCCCGCGCCTCACCCCCCGTGCATCGCCGCCGCCACGATGATGCTGATGCCCAGGCACATGGCCGCCACCACCATGGCGAGGGCCTTGTTCTGCTTTTCGACGATCTCGGCCCACAGGTCGTAGGGCGTGAGCTTGTCGATGATGATGAAGCTCACCCAGAACACCAGCACGCCGATGAGCGCGAACAGGATGGAGCCGAAAAAACGCGGCGGGCCGCAGCCATTCAAGAGCCATGATGATGACCTCCGTCAGATGAAAAGGGGTTGCAACAAGGGAGCGCGGGGGCGTCGCCGTTTCGTCATTTGTGCCCACCCCCGCTGGAATACCCGCCGAAGGAGCCGCCCGAGCTGCGGTAGCCGCCGCCCGACGATCCCGAGCAGTTGCTCGTGAGCAGCAGCAGGATGATGAGCACGATCGCAATGACGATGATGGTCCCGCAGCCCAGGCTGGTGGCGCTGGTCAGGGGCGCGGCGTCCTCGCGATTGAACATGTCCTGCTGGCCGCCGAGCTTGAAGGCCTGCGCCACCACCGCGCTGTCGATCTTGCTGCCGCTGGACCAGGTGATCTCGCGCGGGGTCTGCTCCATCGACAGCAGGCCGCGGCCGGTGCTGCTGGCGAAGTCGCGGTTGGCGCTTTTCTGGCCGCGCTCCACGGGCCAGTAGAACTCGCCGGCCACGTAGGTGGTCTCGGCTTCGTACTGGCTCGACAGGCGGTAGGTGGTGCTCAGGTAGGTGGCGCTCTGGCCGCCGCCGGTCAGCTGCGGCGCGCCCGTGGTGGGCCGCACCAGGCTCCAGCCGTCGGTCGCGTCCACCAGGAAGGCGAAGCCGCGCTTTTGGTTGTAGAGCAGGTATTCATCCCAGCCGAAGTGCTCGTCGTCGCCCGGCTCCACCCCCATGCGGTGCTGAAAGCCCACCACCTGCCAGTGCACGCCCTCCAGCTGCCCGGTCTGGCCCAGCGGGATGAGCGGGTTCACCGGCTCGTCCTGCACGGCGTGGCGCAGTTCGGCCCCCAGGCCGCTGGACAGGTCGATGAGGCTGTGGCAAGACGGGCACGTCAGGCTCTTGGTGCTGCCCAGCTTCACGGGCACCGGCGCGCCGCAGTTCGGGCAGTTGAACTGCCGGCCTGTCTCGTCCTTGGTGGAGGCGTCTTTCAGGCCCTGCAGCTTCAAATCGTCGAGCTGCACGGCCCGGCCGCGGTCCACCTTCGGGGGTGTGCTGCCGTAGTCGATCGACAGCACCTCGCCGTCCGCGCTGCGCAGCTCCACCATGCTGAACGGGTGGCCCAGCGGCGGCAGCTTGGGCAGCTCGCCCTGGGCGGAGATGAGCTGCGCCTGCACGTTGGCGGCCACGCTGTAGGGCTTGCCGGCCACCGCCGTGGTCATGCCGACGCGGAACTGCTCGGCCGCGGGCAACTCACGCCCCGCCGCGGCCGGCCGCGTGAACACGTAGGCGCCGTTGTCCTCGCCCAGCGTGGCGGTGCTGCCGTCTTCGAGGAAAGCGTTCCACTCGGTCCAGGTGCCGGCGTCGCCCTTGTATTGCAGGCGCCCGATCAGCGTGAAGGGCAGGTCCTGCCCGTCCAGCACGATGCGGCCGCTGGCCATGAGCTGCAGGGGGCTGTGGTCGTCGAAGACCTCGGCCATCTTGCCCACGCGCGTGAGCACCTCGCCGCTGCGCACCACCGTGCTCTGGCAGTAGGGGCAGACGGCGTGGGTGGACTGCGCGCTCTTGAATTCGACCGGGGCGCCACAGCCGGGGCAGGGCGCGCGGTAGGTACGCTGGGTGCCGCTCTCGGCCATGTTTTTTGAGTGTTTTTGGCCTCCTGCCCTAGTATCGATTGGGCAGGATGCTATTCAATCGATAGCGAAGACTAGACCAGCTTCTTGAGCAGTTCGGCCTTCTTGGCGTCGAACTCCTCCTGCGTGAGAATGCCCTTGGCCTTGAGTTCGCCCAGCTTCTCCAGCGTGGCCATCACGTCCTCGGGCTTGACGCCCGCCGCAGGCGCGGCGGCCACGGCAGCGGCCGCCTGCTGGGCCGCGGCGGGGTTCTGGCCCTGCAGGCCCTGCTGCAGGTTCTGCGCCAGCACCTGGCCCAGCGCCACGCCGGCGCCCAGGCCCATGGCGTCGCCGGCAATGCCGCCGCCGCCGTTGCCCGAGCCTTCGGCGAATTTCGGGATCGCCTGCGCCGTCTGGTACTGCATGAACTTGCCCATGTCGTTGCCGACCATGCCCATGCCGATCTTCTGGTCCAGGATCTTCTGCAGCTCTTCGGGCAGCGAGACGTTCTGCACCGTCATGCCTTCCAGCAGCAGGCCGATCTTGGCGAACGCGGGCTGCAGCTCCTTGGCCAGGGCCTCGGCGAACATCACCTGGTTGGCTGCCAGGTCGAGGAACGGCAGGCCGCTGCCCGCGATGGCGTTGCTGATGTTCTGCAGCACCAGGCCGCGCAGCTGGCCGTCGATCTCGGAGACGGTGTACTCGGCGCGCGTGCCCGAGATCTCGGTGTGGAACAGCTTGGGGTCGGCCACGCGGAAGGCGTAGTTGCCGAAGGCGCGCAGGCGCACGGCGCCGAAATCCTTGTCGCGGATGGTGATGGGCTGTGGCGTGCCCCACTTCTGGTCCACTTGCTGGCGCGTGCTGAAGAAGTACACGTCGCTCTTGAACGGGGACTCGAAGAGCTTGTCCCAGTTCTTCAGGTAGGTGAGCACCGGCAGCGTCTGCGTGGTGAGCTTGTAGGTGCCGGGGCCGAACACGTCGGCCACCTGGCCTTCGTTCACGAAGACCGCCATCTGCGACTCGCGCACCACGAGCGTGCCGCCGTTCTGGATTTCCATGTCCCGCATCGGGAAGCGCCAGGCCAGCGTGCCGTCGCTGTCCTCGGTCCACTGGATGATGTCGATGAACTGTTTCTTGATGAAGTCCATGAGGGCCATGCGGTGCTCCCGTTCGAGGTGTGCGGAGGGGTTGGAAAGTGCGGCCATCATAGCGGCGCCTCGGGGCTTGGCTATCGCGGCGTTGGACACGATCAATTGGCGCTCGCCAATGCGAATCACTAGCATTCGTGCAGTTGTTCGTTCCCATCCGAGATTGCCCCACAGGAGTCCGCCATGTCCCGCATCCGCCAAGCCACGCTCCGCAACCTGCCCACCCTCATGAAGACGGGCAGCTACTACCTCATCCACATCTGTGTGGCGGCCCTGGTGGCCTACGCGGTCACCGGCAACCTGATCGCCTCGATCACGCTGAGCCTGCTGGAGCCCACGGTGCAGGCGGTGGCGTTCTTCTTCCACGAAAAGGCCTGGGAGCGGGCGGCCCGCCGCCGCGCGGCAGCGGCCGGCGATGCGCCCCTGGCGGCTTGAGGAAGCGGCCATGAATACCGCACCGAATCCACGCCCCCGGCACTCGACCGGACCGTTTCAGCATTGGCTGATCGAGCGGCTGGCCGGCCTGGCCGGCGCGCTGTGATGGTCTGAGAGAAGAAGGAAAAGGAAAGAGGGCCGCCAGGGTGCCGTCGGCCCGGGCTGGCCCAGCGGACGGGTAAGAGGCGTATCCGGCGGTTCAGGCCCGCGTGTCGAGCAGCGAGCCCATCATGCGGTCTTCGGTACGCAGCACCTGCAGATTGGCCTTGAATGCATAGGTGGCCGAGATCTGGTCGACCGCATCGGCCTCGAGCGAGGCGCCTTCTTGCGCCGCACGGCCCACATTGGTGGTGGCCACGCCGCCTTGCGAGGCCACGGCCTCCTGGTCCACCGTCTGGCGCTTGAAGCCGGGGGTGTTCATGTTGGCGACGTTGTTGGCGGAGACATCCATGCGCACTTGGGCGGCGCGCAGGCCGGAGGCGGCGATCGAGGAAACAGAGGCCATGGGAGTGCTCCGGTGGAGGGCGAGGAAGTGCCTGGATTATCCGCCGCAGGTGCACGAATGACCAGCCCGGCCGTGCAAACGGCTGGGAATGATCGCACGCCCCTGCGCTGGCCTCGGCATGGCCGAGGCGTTGGTTTTTTCACCAGGGCACGCAGGGCCCGGCGTGGCGCGAAACGCTAAAGTGTACACAAGTGTTTCGAAATGAAATGGCGCTGGCCGCACGGCCGGCTCGGTGTTCGGCTGCGTGCCGCAGCGCATGCCGGGCGCGGTATCGAGAGGTATCGAGCCAGGCGCCCCGCCAAAGCCCGGTCGGCGCCGTGGCCAAACCCCTTCTAAAACTGAACAAGTAAGTACACATATTGAAATCATCGGCGCGACCGGTGATTCCAAGATGCCGCCAGGCGCTGGCGTGGCGCGCGGCATCGGTTCTGGCCGCTCAACCGCCAGCGCCGCCCGGCCTCGCCGTTTCAACATCCCATCGCCTTCGGAGGTTTCCATGCAGTCCACCTTGTTGCTTCCCGACGTCCACCCGTCATCCCCCGCGCGCCGCCGCCTGCTGGCCGGTGGCGCGGCTTCCGCCACCCTGGCGCTGTTCGGCTGCGGCGGAGGGGGCGGCGGCGGTGGCGATGTCTCCGGCGTCGGCAGCACGGCCGATGCGTCGTTCTCCAGCGGCCCCATCAGCGGCTTCGGCTCCATCATCGTCAACAACCTTCGCTACGACGACACCGCCGCGCGCATCCTGGACGATGCCGGCCAGGCCGTCACCACCGCCGCCCTGCGGCTGGGCATGGTGGTGGAGGTGAACGGCTCGGGCATCGCGGTGGACGCCAGCGGGCTGCGCCGCTCCGTGGCCTCGACCATCAGCCTGCGCAGCGAGATCGAGGGGCCCATCACCGCCATCGACACCGCCGCCCGCACCTTCGCCGTGCTGGGCCAGACCGTGCAGTGGGCCGATGCCACGCTCTACAGCGACAACCTGCCCAATGGCGCGGCCAGCCTGGCGGTGGGCCAGGTGGTGCAGGTGTTCGGCCTGCGCAACCCCGACGGGCTGTACAGCGCCACGCTGGTGGTGCGCGACGAGCCCGTGCCCACCCGCTACAAGCTGCGCGGCGTGGTCTCCGGGCTGGACGGCACGGCGCAGACCTTCCGCATCGGCGGCGCGGTGATCGCCTACGGCGCCGTTGCGTCGCAGGCCCCCGGCATCGCCAACGGGCAGTACGCCCGCGTGGAGCTGCAAACGGCGCCCGACGCGTCCGGGCGCTGGGTGGCCTCGGCCCTGCGCACCACCGCCAGCAGCGTGACGCTGCCCAGCGGCAGCAACGTGGCGGTCGAACTCAAGGGCTACGTCACCGCGTTCACCAGCAACACGGCCTTCAGCGTGAACGGCGTGCCGGTGAACGCCAGCGGCGTGGCCAACCCGCCTGCGGGCCTGGCGCTGGGCCGGCGCGTGGACGTGAAGGGCGTGTTCGTGAGCGGCCAGTTCAACGCGAGCGAGATCGCGCTGGAAGAGGCCGGCAGCCTGGCCAGCCGCAGCTTCGACGTGAAGGGATCGATCCAGCGCGTGATCCCGGCGGCCTCGGTGATCGTGGTGCGCGGCGTGCCGGTCCACTACGCCAGCGCCCGCTTCGAGGGCGGCACCGCGTCCGACCTGGCCGAGAACCGCTCCGTGGAGATCCAGGCGCAGGTGGCCGCCGGCACCTTCGGCCTGGTGGCGCAGACCATCCGGTTCGTTGCCTGATTCGATTGCTATCAATTAAATAGCGGTATGCCCTAGTAGATATTGCGCTGGAGGCCGATGGGGTTGACCATGGGCCGGCGCGGGCCCCTTTCGCCCCGAGCCGCCCGGGTCCGCTGCGCTCCGCCTTCAGTCGGCGTTCACGTACTCCGGATGGCGGGCGCAGATCTCGTCCACCTGGCTGAGCGTGCCCGACAGGTGCGTGCGCAGCGCCTCCTGGGCGCCGGGCGCGTCCCCCTGCGCGATGGCCTCGGCGATGCGGCGGTGGTCGGCCAGCACCGACGCGGCCTTGCCCGCGCTGGGCAGGTGCAGGTGGCGCAGACGGTCCACGTGGCCCGAGTGGCTGCGCACCAGCTCCCACAGGCGCGGCACCTCGGCGGCCTCGTACATCAGGCGGTGGAACGCCAGGTCGGCCTGCGAGAACGCTTCGGGCTCCAGGGGCTCGGCCGCGGCCTGCATCACGCCGATCTGGGCCTGCAGGCGCCGGGCGACGGCCTCGCCGCCCTGCAGCGCCAGCGTGCGCACCACCTCCAGCTCGATGGACCGGCGCAGGTAGTGCGCCTGCCGCGCGGCGGCCACGTCGATGCGGCTCACCACCGTGGCGTGCTGCGGAAAGATGTCCACCAGCCCCTCTTCGCCCAGCCGCATCAGCGCATCGCGCACGGGCGTCTGGCTGATGCCGAAGCGTTCGGCCAGCTCGGCGCGGGCCAGCACGGTGCCGGGGGTGAGGTCCAGCGACACGATGGCCGCGCGCAGCTTTTCGAAGATCTGCGGCGCCGCATGGCGCGACCGGTCGAGGCGGACTTTGTCTCTCACGTTCATAGGCGGCGGATTGTCGCACCGCACGATTTTGACGTACTAATATATTAGTGCTTTAATGCACCGAAACCTGTGATGGAGCCTATGACGACGACCCGCCGCACCCCCGAGTCCCTGCGCAGCGCACGCTGGTTCGCCCCCGACGACCTGCGCTCCTTCGGCCACCGCTCCCGCATCATGCAAATGGGCTACGCGCCCGAAGACTGGGTGGGCAAGCCCATCATCGCCATCGTCAACACGTGGTCGGACATCAACCCCTGCCACGGCCACTTCAAGCAGCGGGTGGAAGACGTCAAGCGCGGCGTGCTGCAGGCGGGCGGCTTTCCCATCGAGCTGCCCGCCATCTCGCTGGCCGAGGCCTTCGTCAAGCCCACCACCATGCTCTACCGCAACATGCTGGCCATGGAGACCGAAGAGCTGCTGCGCAGCCACCCGGTCGATGGCGCGGTGCTGATGGGCGGCTGCGACAAGACCGGCCCCGGCCTGCTGATGGGCGCCATCAGCATGGGCCTGCCCTGCGTCTTCGTGCCCGCCGGCCCCATGCTGCGCGGCAACTACAACGGGCAGGTGCTGGGCTCGGGCTCGGACGCGTGGAAGCTCTGGGACGAGCGCCGCGCCGGCCAGATCACGCAGACGCAGTGGCTCGGGGTGGAAGGCGGCATCGCCCGCAGCCACGGCACCTGCATGACCATGGGCACGGCCAGCACCATGACGGCGATCGCCGAGGCCATCGGCATGACGCTGCCGGGCGCCTCGTCCATCCCCGCGCCGGACGCCAACCATGTGCGCATGAGCGCCGAGAGCGGCCGCCGCATCGTCGAGATGGTCTGGCAGGACGAAACCCCGGCGAAGCTGCTGAGCCGCGAATCGTTCCTGAACGGCATCAACGTCGCCATGGCCGTGGGTTGCTCCACCAACGCCATCGTCCACCTGGTGGCCATGTCGCGCCGCGCGGGCGCGCACTGCGCCGTCACGCTGGATGACTTCGACGCCGCCAGCCGCCACGTGCCGGTGATCGCCAACGTGCGGCCCAGCGGCGACACCTACCTGATGGAGGACTTCTACTACGCCGGCGGCCTGCCCGGCCTCATGTCGCGCATGCCGCGGCACCTGCACCTGGGTGCGCGCACCGTCACCGGCCGCACGCTGGGCGAGAACATCGAAGGCGCCGCCGTATTCAACGACGACGTGATCCGCCCGTTGGACAACCCCATCTACGCCGAGGGCGCGCTCGCCGTGCTGCGCGGCAACCTGGCGCCCGACGGCGCCGTCATCAAGCCCAGCGCCTGCGCGACGCACCTGCAGCAGCACACCGGCCCGGCGCTGGTGTTCGACGACTACCCCAGCATGAAGGCCGCGGTGGAAGACCCCGACCTCGATGTGACGGCCGACCACATCCTGGTGCTGCGCAACGCCGGCCCGCAGGGCGGCCCCGGCATGCCCGAATGGGGCATGCTGCCCATCCCCGCGAAGCTGGTGAAGCAGGGCGTGCGCGACATGCTGCGCCTGTCCGATGCGCGCATGAGCGGCACCAGCTACGGCGCCTGCATCCTGCACGCCGCGCCCGAGGCCTACATCGGCGGCCCGCTGGCGCTCGTGAAAACCGGCGACCTCATCACCGTGGACGTGCCCGCGCGCCGCATCCACATGGAGGTGAGCGACGAAGAACTCGCCCGCCGCCGCGCCGCCTGGACGCCGCCGCCCGCACGCTACCAGCGCGGCTACGGCTGGATGTTCAGCCGCCACATCCTGCAGGCCGACCAGGGCTGCGACTTCGATTTCCTCGAAACCGGCTTCGGCGCCCCCGTGCCCGAGCCCGACATCTTCTGACCCCCGGAGACATGCCCTTGAACCCCGCCACCCGCGACCGCCTCGCCCACGTCAGCACCGCCACGCTGTGCACCGCCCTCTTCAAGAAGGGGCTGCGCAACCAGTTCCTGCAGAACGTCCACCCCCTGCGCACCGGCCGCGCCAACATGGTGGGCGAGGCCTTCACGCTGCGCTACATCCCGGCGCGCGAAGACCTGAACACCATCGACGTGTTCAAGAACCCCGACCACCCGCAGCGCAAGGCCGTGGAAGACTGCCCGCCCGGCGCCGTGCTGGTCATCGACAGCCGCAAGGACGCGCGCGCCGCATCGGCCGGCTCCATCCTCGCCTCGCGCCTCATGAAGCGCGGCGTGGCCGGGCTGGTCACCGACGGCGGGTTTCGCGACACGCCCGAGATCGCCGCGCTCGACATGCCGGCCTACCACCAGCGCCCCTCGGCGCCCACCAACCTCACGCTGCACCAGGCCATCGACATCAACGGGCCCATCGCCTGCGGCGACGTGGCCGTGTTCCCCGGCGACGTGCTGGTGGGCGATGGCGAGGGCGTCATCGTCATCCCCGCGCACCTGGCCGATGAGATCGCCGCCGAAGCCACCGAGATGACCGCCTTCGAAGACTTCGTGACCGAAAAGGTGCTGGAAGGCCGCTCGATCATCGGCCTGTACCCGCCCACCGACCCCGCCACCCACGGCGACTTCGCTGCCTGGCGCGCCGAGAAAGGCCGCTGACACCCGGCACACACCGCCCGCACCGCTTTTTCCGCCTTCCCCCGTTCCCCACATCGCAGCACCACAACGACACCCGGAGACAAACCCATGCGATTCATCCGAAACACCGCCCTGCTGGCCGCCCTGGCCCTGGCCCCATTCCTTGCGGGCGCCCAGGAATGGCCCACCGCCAAGCCCATCACCTACGTCGTGCCGTTCACGCCCGGCGGCTCCACCGACATCATCGGCCGCGTACTCGCCAACAAGCTGGGCGAGGCGCTCAAGCAATCGGTGGTGGTGGACAACAAGCCCGGCCAGGCCGGCGGCATCGGCGCCTCGTACGCGGCCAAGGCCCCGCCGGACGGCTACACCCTCTTCGGGGGCACCATCAGCACGCACGCCATCAACGCCAGCCTGTACAAGAACCTGTCGTACAACCCGGTCAAGGACTTCGAGCCCGTGGCCCTGGTGGCCACGCTGCCCAACGTGCTCATCGTCAACCCCGCGCTGGGCGTGAACTCGGTCAAGGAACTGATCGAGCTGCTCAAGAAAGACCCGTCCAAACGCATGTTCGCGTCGTCGGGCGCGGGCACCTCCACCCACCTGGCGGGCGAGATGTTCGGCGACCTGATCGGCGTGAAGCTCACCCACGTGCCGTACAAGGGCACGCCGCCCGCCCTCACCGACGTGGCCGCCGGCCAGGTGTCGTTCATGTTCGACCAGATGACCGCCGCCCTGCCCCTGGCCAAGGCCGGCCGCGTGAAGCTGCTGGCCGTGACCACCGGCCAGCGCATCGCCCTCGCGCCCGAACTGCCCACCATGATCGAATCGGGCGTGGCCGGCTTCGAGATGTCGTCCTGGCAGGCCGTGTACGCCCCCAAGGGCACGCCCAAGGCCGTGGTCCAGCGGCTGAACGCCGAGATCGTCAAGGCCCTCAAGCAGCCCGACGTGGTGGACAAGCTGCACACGCAGCTGGGCATGGACATCGTGGGCAGCACGCCGGAAGCGCTGGCGGCGCACATGGCCAAGGAGATTCCGCGCTGGGCGGAGTTGGTGAAGAAGTCGGGGGCTTCGGCGGATTGAGCGACGTTCCTGACCGTTCGCGGGCGCGCTGAAGGCCCCCGCCCGGATGGCCCGCATTGGCGGGCCATCGGCGTTTCAAAGGCCGGATTTAACCTCCCCGGCCTACGGGCCGGCGGCAACCCGAACGCGCCCGCGCAGGTGCGGGGATGTTTATGCCAGCAGTCAGTGTCTGTGCCTGGGCTGCATCCATCGATAATTCGCCGCGCAACGCCCGTTGCCCGGCAGGGCGGTCGCACCCCCTCGCGCACCATGGGTCTGCCTGTCCCGATATGAAAACGAAATACCGATGCCTCGCTTAAAAAATGCTTCCGTTCAAAGCGTCGGCATAAGTCCCTCCGGAAAGCCATTGCTGGCACTTTCTGCCTGCTTGACCGCTTTGTTCATCGTCTGGGTGGCTCTGTATGCTCGGCACGGCGTGGACTACACGGATGAAGGTTTTTATTTGAACTGGATTTCCAATCCGTTCCTGTATTCCGCTTCGATTTCCCAGTTCGGATTTTTCTACCATCCGCTGTACCTGCTGGCGGATGGAAACATCGGCACGCTTCGGCAACTGAATTTCCTTTTCACGCTGTTGCTCGGAGGCGCCGCCGCCTGGACGCTGCTGGGCAAGGCATTCGCAGAAAAAAATCGACGTCGCGACCAAGCTGGTCGTCGCGTCGGGCCTCGCCTGCCTGACGCTTCTGTCCGCTGTGTTCGCAGGCATGTGGATTCCCACGCCCAGCTACAACGCATTGGCGTTTCAGGGGCTGCTGATCACCGTGACAGGGCTGCTGATGGCCGCGCCGAGACAGGAGCGCGCGAGCGCGTTGGGTTACGTGATTGTCGGGTTGGGCGGGTGGGTTGCCTTTCTGGGCAAACCGACCTCGGCTGCTGCGCTGGCCGTGCTGGTCGTGCTCTATCTGGTCTTCAGCGGCCACTTTCGTTGGCAATCGGCGTGGATTCCCGCAGCCACTGCCGCCGCCGCTGCCTTGGTCACTGCGCTGGTGACGGATGGAGGCGTCCTGCCATTCATCCACCGAAATACCGAGGGCCTGCGGCTGGCGGGATTGCTCGATGCAAATGCCGGGGGCATCGGCAAGATTTTCAGGATGGACGGGCTGTCGATGGACCTCGCCACCGCCCTGGCGCTGCTCCTTGGTGCTGCCTTGTCCTTTGCCAGCCTGTGGGCCACGAAACCCTTGGAAGCACTCCCGAGGACGGGCCGCGCCGCCCTGCCTGTGGTGGCGATTGTGGGCGTCGCTGGCCTGGGCTATTTCGCCCTCTCCAAAATCCAGGGTGAAAACCGCGCGTTGGTTCTGTTCGCGTTGGCTGCGGGTGCGCTGTTGCCTGGATTTTTCTGCGCCTTGCGCTCGGGAGCTCGCCAAACCCTTCCCCTTTGCGTGTTGCTCGCCGCTTTGCCGTACGCCTATGCTTTCGGGTCGAGCAACAGCTACTGGGTTTCGATCAACGGCGCTGTTTTCTTCGTCGCGCTGGCCGCAGCCTGGTCGCTGAGGCCGCTGGTCTCGACGCCGCATTTCCCCCAGAAACTGGTGCTGTACACGCTTTTGCTTCAAGTCGCACTGGCCGGCGTGGTCCAGGGTGCTTTCCTGTCCCCTTATCGGCAATTGCAACCGCTTTACAGTAGCGCAGAACGCGTGGATTTCGGTGGACCTGGCAAAACCCTGCTCCTCTCGTTTGCCGATAACGAATACGTAACGTCGTTCAACCGGTTGGCCCGGGAGCATGGTTTTTCCGCCGGCACGCCGATGCTCGATCTGAGCGGGAATTCACCCGGAATCTTGTTCGCACTACAGGCCACCAGCATCGGCGTGCCATGGTCTCTGGGAGGTTATCCAGGCAGCCAAGGCTATGTGCAGGAAGCCCTCAAGAAAGTCCCCTGTGATCAGCTGGTGGCCGCCTGGCTGGTTTCGGAGCCCAAGGGTGTCGGGCCCCTTTCTCCTGAAATACTGAACGGCTTTGGCGCCGATCTGGAGCGTGATTACCAAGTGGTGGGCAGCACCGTCCACGCGGTCAGAAAAACAGTGCAATGGCTTCATCGGCCCCAACGGGATTCTGTTCAGGCCGTGAAGGCATGTGAATCCAATAGAAAGCGCGAGCAATGAAGAAGGTCGCCATTTTGCAATCGAACTATATTCCCTGGAAAGGGTATTTCGATATCATTGCATCGGTCGATGAGTTGGTTATCTACGATGACATGCAATATACCCGAAGGGATTGGCGCAATCGCAACAAAATAAAAACACCTCAGGGTGTCCAATGGCTGACCGTTCCGGTCATGGTCAAAGGCCGCTATCACCAGAAGATACGGGACACCCAAATCGACGGAGCCGACTGGGCACCGATGCATTGGAAGGCATTGGAGCAAAATTACAAACGTGCTCCCTTTTTTGAAGAAATAGCAGCGTGGTTGCAGCCTCTGTATGCCAAAGCCGCTCATCCGAGCAACATTTCAGAATTGAATTGTTCGTTGATCGAGGCCTGTTGTGATTATTTGGGCATCACCACGTCGATCACCAAATCTTGGGATTATGTTTTGCAAGACGATAAAGTCGAGCGCCTGGTCGATTTGTGCAAGCAATGCCATGGAGACATCTATGTCTCAGGTCCTGCTGCGAAAGACTACATCGATGAAAGCATTTTTGCGGCCAGTGGCGTCCAGGTATCTTGGTTCGATTACTCAGGGTATCCGCAATACCCTCAGCTGTGGGGCGATTTTGTGCATGAGGTCAGCGTGCTCGATCTCTTCTTCAATTGCGGAAAAGAGTCGCGAGACTACATGAAGAAGTCCGCCCCATGAAGCTGTCCATCGTCACGACCCTTTACCAGTCCGCTCCCTACATCACCGAGTTCCATCAGCGGCCACCCGGGTGGCCATTGAACAGGCCGGCAGCGACTACGAAATCATCATGGTGAACGACGGCTCACCCGATGAAAGCCTGGCATTGGCCGTCGGGCTGACGAAATCAGACCCCAAGGTCGTGGTGATCGACCTGTCGCGCAACTTCGGCCACCATAAGGCCATGATGACCGGGCTGGCCCATGCCAAGGGCGAGCATGTTTTTCTGATCGACAGCGATCTGGAAGAAGATCCGGAGTATTTGCTTCCCTTTGCCGATCAGATGGCGACTGAAGACTGCGATGTCGTCTACGGAATGCAGGAAAAGCGAAAAGGCCGCTGGTTCGAACGATGGACGGGGCAATGGTTCTATTCGCTGTTCAGCCTTCTCACAGGCCTCACCCTGCCGCAAAACGTGCTGACGGCCCGGTTGATGACCCGGCGGTATGTGGAGGCATTGGTGCTCCACAGGGAACGGGAGATTTTCATCGCGGGCCTGTGGCACATCACCGGGTTCGACCAGCGAGCCCGGATCGTGAAAAAGCACAGCACCAGCGAGACGACCTACACGTTGCGGCGAAAAGTGGCCATCATGGCCAATTCCATTGCTTCTTTCAGTCAGGCGCCGCTGATGGGCATCTTTTATTTGGGCCTGATCATTTCCACCTTGGCGGCGCTTTATGCGGGGTATCTTGTTTTCCGGTGGGCCTTTTTGGTAAAGCCCTTGAGCGGCTGGACCTCCGTGATGGCCTCGATATGGTTGCTGGGCGGAATGATCATCTCGTTCATCGGTGTGGTGGGAATTTACCTCTCCAAGATTTATTCCGAGAGCAAGCAGCGTCCCTATACCATCATCAGGAAAATCTATGCAAGCCAGTCCGAATAGTTTCATGAATGAGGTGGCGGAATACTATTCCGAAAAACTGGCGACGCACGGCGCCACGGCACGGGGCGTAGATTGGAATGGCGCCGAAAGCCAGAATATTCGCTTCGAGCAGTTGTGCCGCATCATCGATCGGCCTGGTCATTTTTCGTTGAATGATCTTGGCTGTGGTTACGCGGCCCTGCTGGATCATATGCTTGCGAAATATGAGGCGTTCGATTATTTCGGCATCGATATTTCGAGCGAAATGCTGGCAGCTGCAAAAGAGCGACACGGGGACCGCCCATTGGCCCAATTCAGGCAAGCCTCTCAACCCGAGGATGTATGTGATTTCAGCGTGGCCAGCGGTCTCTTCAATGTCAAGCTGGGTGTGAGCGTGGAAGATTGGGTGCCCTATTTCAAGCGCACGCTGGATGCCCTAGATCGCTCAAGCCGCATGGGGTTTGCGTTCAACTGCCTGACGTCTTATTCGGACGAGGATAAAAAAACGCGATTACCTCTATTATGCAGACCCCTGCTGGGTGTTCGATTTTTGCAAAACCTACTACTCGCGCCACGTATCGCTTTTGCATGACTACGGGCTTTATGAATTCACTATTTTGGTGAGGAAGTCGGTTTGAAAAAGCAACTACTGATTTTCGGCGCGGGCGAAATCGCAGAACTTGCCCATTTCTATTTCCAGTCGGACTCCGCCTATGATGTGGCGGCTTTCGTCGTGGATGCGGCCTATCGAGCGAGCGACACGTTCTGCGGTCTCCCCGTCATCACGCTGGAAGAGGGCATCGCCCGATTTCCTCCGACGGCCTGCGATTTTTTTCGTGGCGCTGAGCTACTCAGCGTTGAACGCCATCCGAAAGCAGAAATACCTGGACGCCAAAGCCGCGGGTTACTCCATCGCGAGCTACATCAGCTCCCGCGCCAGTCTTTTGAATGAAGGGCGCGT
Source organism: Acidovorax sp. KNOB132 (assembly GCF_057541515.1). Taxonomy (NCBI): domain Bacteria; kingdom Pseudomonadati; phylum Pseudomonadota; class Betaproteobacteria; order Burkholderiales; family Comamonadaceae; genus Acidovorax; species Acidovorax sp. KNOB132. Next base: position 10,301 of record NZ_BAAJYT010000035.1, on the reverse strand, counting down.
GGGAGAGAACTGTTTCATCCTGGAAGACAACACGATCCAGCCATTCGTCAGGATCGAAAACAACGTCACTTTGTGGAGCGGAAACCACATCGGGCACCACTCCGTGATCAAAAGCCACACCTTCATCGCCTCCCATGTCGTGGTGTCCGGCGGGGTGACCATCGGCGAGCAGTGCTTCATCGGCGTGAATGCCACGTTGCGGGATCACGTCACGATCGGCGATCGGTGTGTGATCGGTGCCGGGGCACTCATTCTGTCGGACGCCGAACCTGACGGGCTTTATGTCGGCACGGCGACCCAAAGATCCAAGGTGCCAAGCCATCGCTTGAAGAAGATATGAAGGCATGGAAAAAACGGGGGCTGGTCTTTTGCCCCAACCAGAATTTCGGCTGGATGCAGACCCATGCCGCCGTCCCCATTGCAGAGCGCATCGAAGGGGACCTCTACCGAATCTATTTCAGCACGAGGGACGCCGCCAATCGGAGCCGGACCGGCTATGTGGTCATCGATCTCCAAAAACCGCAAGCCATCCTGGAGCTTTCTGAAAACCCGGTTCTCGACATTGGGGCGCTAGGCACCTTCGACGACAGTGGTGCCATGGCGACTTGGTTGGCGGAGTGGAACGGCCAACGCTATCTGTATTACATCGGCTGGAATCTGGGCGTGACCGTGCCCTTTCGAAACTCCATCGGCTTGGCAGTGAGTTCGCCAACGCGCAACTTCGAGAAAATATACGAAGGCCCCATCGTGGACAGAACGATGCGTGAGCCCCATTTCTGTGCCAGTTGCTGCGTGATTCCAGGGGCTGATGTTTGGCGAATGTGGTATTTGTCCTGCACCGGTTGGGAGGTGAGGGACGGTCGGCCTTCGCACCACTATCACATCAAATATGCCGAGTCTGGCAATGGAGTGGATTGGCGCCGAACCGGCCAGGTGGCCATCGATTTTGGGGATTCGCAGGAATATGCCATTTCCCGGCCCTCTGTCCTTTACGAAGGTGGGCTTTGGCGCATGTGGTATTCCCATCGGGGCGCGGCTTACAGGATCGGTTATGCGGAATCCGAGAATGGCATCGATTGGAGCCGCCGCGATGCGCTCGCTGGCATCTCGGTGTCCGAGACAGGTTGGGATTCCGAAATGATCGAATATCCGCACGTGTTCCATCACGATGGCCAAACCTTCATGCTGTACAACGGGAATGGCTACGGGGCGACGGGCGTGGGCCTGGCGGTGCTGGAGTCGAAATGAATATCAAGATGACCCATTATCTGTATCTGGCTGCCACCATATTTTTCACGGTGTATGGCCAGTTGGTCTTGAAGTGGCGTATGAATCAAATTTCCGGGATGCCCACTGAGTTTTTTGAGAAGATCAGGTTCCTGGTTTTCCTGATTTTCGATCCCTGGGTATTTTCTGGATTTTTTGCCGCTTTTCTGGCGTCCCTGGCATGGATGGCGGCGATTTCCAAGCTGGAATTGAGCCACGCCTATCCATTCATGAGCCTGAACTTCATCATCGTGCTGATTCTGAGTGGTTGGATTTTGCACGAGCCGATTACCTTTCAAAAATCGCTGGGCGTGGCTTTCATCGTAATCGGAACCATCATCGTGGCACGCGTTTAACGGCTCACCGCCCATGAATGAATATGCAGATCAAAGAGGCTGATTTGAACGCTGAGAAAATCCCCTTCAATCGCCCCTTCATGACGGGCAAGGAATTGCAATACATCGCGCAAGCCAATGGCCTGCATGCGCTGGCCGGCGATGGCACGTTCACCAAGAAATGCCATGGCTGGCTGGAGCACCAATGCGGTTGCAAAAAGGCTTTGTTGACGCATTCCTGCACGGCGGCTTTGGAAATGGCCGCACTGCTGATCCATATCCAGCCGGGGGACGAAGTGATCATGCCGTCGTACACGTTCGTATCGACGGCGAATGCCTTCGTGTTGCGGGGTGCGGTTCCGGTGTTCGTCGACATCCGCGAAGACACGCTGAACATCGATGAAACGCTGATCGAAAGCGCCATTACCTCGCGCACCCGGGCGATTGTTCCCGTGCATTACGCGGGGGTGGCGTGCGAGATGGATGCCATCATGGCCATCGCACGCCGGCACGGAATCAAGGTCGTGGAGGACGCGGCGCAGGGGGTCATGTCCTTCTACAAAGGCCGGGCGTTGGGCAGCATTGGCGATCTGGGGGCGTTCAGCTTTCATGAAACCAAGAACGTCATTTCCGGTGAGGGCGGTGCACTGATCGTGAACGACCCCGACTTGGCGGTGCTGGCCGAGGTGATTCGCGAGAAAGGCACCGATCGCAGCCGTTTCTTTCGCGGCGAGGTGGACAAATACACCTGGCAGGAAGTCGGTTCGTCGTTTCTGCCCGGGGAATTGATTGCGGCGTTTCTGTGGGCTCAATTGGAAGAGGCGCATGCCATTACCGAAAGCCGCCTGGCGCGATGGAATCAGTACCACGCCTTGCTCGCGCCCATGGAGGCCCAAGGCCTGCTGCGCCGGCCCATCATTCCGGCCGAGTGCCAGCACAACGCGCACATGTACTACGTCCTGCTGCCGGAGGATGCCAACCGTGCAGAGGTCATGGCTTCGCTGAAGCGGGATGGCATCAGTTCGGTGTTTCACTATGTGCCGTTGCACTCGGCCCCCGCAGGTTTGCGGTACGGTAAATCCCATGGCCCGCTGGCGGTCACGCAACGGCAATCGGAGCGTTTGATCCGACTGCCGCTGTGGGTGGGCATTACCGAGGACCAGCAGTCCCGCATCGTGGACTCCCTGAGCCGAGCGCTTTCGTGACCGGAGTTTGAGCGGCGCGGCGGCCAGCCAAGCCGAGGCCGCGAGGAGCTTCCCGGATGACCGCCTCTCTCAGCGCCGGGTGTGTGCCGCCACGAGGCACCGCTGAAACGCCTGCGCCGCCCTCGGCGGCTCGGGCGACCTTCGCAGCAGGCTCACGAACTGGCATTCATAGCGCAGCGCCTCGGGCCGCACGGCCTGCAGGCTGCCGCGGCGCTCGAAGGCTTCGGCGTAGTGGTCGGGCAGGAAGCCCAGGTAGCGGCCCGAGAGCACCAGCGTGGCGATGGATTCCTGGTCGAAGCCCGTGGCGGTGCGGGTGAGGCGGGCCTGGTGGCTCAGCTCCATGTTGGGCGAGTGGTAGCCCAGGCCGGCGAAAGGGTGCGCGCGCACGGCGTCCCAGTCGAGCGCCGAGTGGTCCGCCCCGAACAGCGGGTGGCCCGCGCCGCAGTACAGCAGCATGGTCTCGCCGAACAGGTCGGTGTACAGCAGGCTCTGCGAGGCGCGGTGGGCGGGGATGATGCCCACCTGGTAGGTGCCGTCGATCACGCCGCGCTCGATGGCGTTGATCGAGCCCACGTGCATCTGCAGGTGTACGTCCGGCGCCTGGGCGGTGAAGGCGGCAATCGCTTCGCCGATGCGCGCGGCCGGGTTGCTCGCGGTCTTATCGAACACGGCCACGGCCAGTTGGCCGCCCATGCGCGAGTGGATGCCGTCCACGCTGTCGCGAAAGCCCTGCACGGCGGCCAATAGGCGCAGGGTTTCGTCGTACACGCGCTGGCCTTCCGGGGTGAGCGCGAAGCCCGCCCGGCCGCGCCGGCACAGGGTCAGCCCCAGGCGGGTTTCGAGGTCCTTCACGTGGCGGCTGACCGTGCTGGTGCCGATGTTCAGTTCCAGTTCGGCCGCGGCCATGCCGCCGCAATCGACCACGCTCTTGAACACCTGCAGCAGGCGCAGGTCCATGTCGCTCAACTGGCCGAGCACCGCGCGTTCGCGCGCGGCCTGGGGCGCCGGGGACGGCAGCGTGGGCGGGGCGGGGGGCGGGGCGTCGTCGGGCATGGCGAGCGGGGTGGGCTTTACTTGCATGAATCGTCAAGTAAACATTGATATTTGTCCATTGGAGGGATTATCGACCGCCGGAACAATGGGGCCACCCGCCCGCTGGCAGGGCCACCTGCGGCCTGTGCGGCAGCGCCTTGCGCCCCTTTTGTTTTCTTTGTGATTGGACCGACCATGAGCTTCACCGTCCTCGACTCCGCTCCCGAAGCCACCGCGCCGCGCATGGACGCGGCCTGGCTGGATGCGCACTGGATGCCCTTCACCGCCAACCGGCAGTTCAAGGCCGCGCCGCGCATGATCGTCTCGGGCCAGGGGGCCTACTACACCGATTCCGAAGGCCGCAAGATCTTCGACGGCCTCTCGGGCCTGTGGTGCGCGGGGCTGGGCCATGGCCGCAGGGACGTCGCCGAGGCGATCGGCAAGGCGGCCGCCACGCTCGACTATTCGCCGGCCTTCCAGTTCGGCCACCCGGCGTCGTTCGCCCTGGCCAACAAGATCAAGGAGCTCACGCCCGCAGGGCTCGACTACGTGTTCTTCACCGGATCTGGCTCGGAGTCGGCCGACACCTCGCTCAAGATGGCGCGTGCCTACTGGCGTGCCAAGGGCCAGGCCGGCAAGACGCGCCTGATCGGCCGCGAGAAGGGCTACCACGGGGTGAACTTTGGCGGCATCTCGGTGGGCGGCATGGTGGGCAACCGCAAGACCTTCGGCCAGGGCGTGGAGGCAGACCACCTGCCGCACACGCAGCCGGCAATGGGCTCGTTCGTGCGTGGCATGGCCGAGGACGGCGGCCGGGCGCTGGCCGACAAGCTGCTGGACGTGATCGCGCTGCACGACGCCTCCAACATCGCGGCGGTGATCGTGGAGCCGTTCTCGGGCTCGGCCGGCGTGGTGATTCCGCCCAAGGGCTATCTGGAGCGCATCCGCGAGATCTGCACGCAGAACCACATCCTGCTGATCTTCGACGAGGTCATCACCGGCTTCGGCCGCTGCGGCGCGTGGACGGGGGCGGAGGCCTTCGGCGTGACGCCCGACATCCTCAACTTCGCCAAGCAGGTGACCAACGGCGCGCAGCCGCTGGGCGGCGTGGTGGCCTCCAAGGAGATCTACGACACCTTCATGGCGCAGGGCGGGCCCGAGTACATGCTCGAATTCCCGCACGGCTACACCTATTCGGCCCACCCCGTGGCCTGCGCCGCCGGCCTGGCGGTGCTCGACATCCTGCAAAAGGAAGACATGCCCGGCCGCGCCAAGGCGCTGGCGCCGTACTTCGAGCAGGCGGTGCACAGCTTGAAAGGCGCGCAGCATGTGCTGGACATCCGCAACTACGGCCTGGCCGCGGGCTTCACCATCGCGCCGCTGCCGGGCGAGCCGGCCCGCCGGCCCTACGAGATCGCCATGAACTGCTGGAAGAAGGGCTTTTACGTGCGCTACGGCGGCGACACGATCCAGCTGGCGCCGCCGTTCATCAGCGAACGCGCCGAGATCGACCGGCTGGTGAGCGCCCTGGGCGATGCGCTGGCCGAGACGGCTTGAGCCCTGCTGCCAGCGATTGCTATTTATTTTGTAGCTGTATGCCCTAGTGGAATATGCACTGGGGGCACTTTTTACCCTGAACTCCATTCCCATGCACCAAGACCAGAACGTCACCGCCACCATCGGCCACCTGATCGACGGCCAGATCGTGGCCGACACCGCTCGCACGCAGCCCGTGTTCAACCCGGCCACGGGCCAGTCGTCCACCAGCGTGGCGCTGGCCTCGCAGGCCACGGTGGAGCAGGCCATCGCTTCGGCCGAGGCAGCCTTCCCCGCCTGGCGCAACACGCCGCCGCTCAAGCGCGCCCGCGTGATGTCCAGGCTCAAGGTGCTGCTGGAAGAGCACGCCGATGAAATCGCTGCCCTCATCACCGCCGAGCACGGCAAGGTGCTGAGCGATGCGCACGGCGAGCTGCAGCGCGGCATCGAGAACGTGGAATACGCCAGCTACGCGCCCGAGCTGCTCAAGGGCGAGCACAGCCGCAACGTGGGCCCGAACATCGACTCGTGGAGCGAGTTCCAGGCGCTGGGCGTCACCGCCGGCATCACGCCGTTCAACTTTCCGGCCATGGTGCCGCTGTGGATGTGGCCCATGGCCATCGCCTGCGGCAACACCTTCGTGCTGAAACCGTCCGAGCGCGACCCGAGCAGCACGCTGTTCATCGCCCAGCTGGCGCTGCAAGCCGGCCTGCCGCCTGGCGTGCTGAACGTGGTCAACGGCGACAAGACGGCGGTGGACACGCTGCTGCGCGACCCGCGCGTGAAGGCGGTGAGCTTCGTGGGCTCCACGCCGATCGCCGAGTACATCTATTCGGAAGGCTGCAAGCACGGCAAGCGCGTGCAGGCCCTGGGCGGCGCCAAGAACCATGCGGTGCTCATGCCCGATGCCGACGTGGACAACGCCGTGAGCGCCCTGATGGGCGCGGCGTATGGCTCGTGCGGCGAGCGCTGCATGGCGATCCCGCTGCTGGTGGCGGTGGGCGATGCCGTGGGCGACGCGGTGATCGCCGGCCTGAAGACCGAGATCGCCAAGATGAAGGTCGGCCCCGGCACCCAGACCGACAACGGCGGCAACGACATGGGCCCGCTGGTCACCCAGGCGCACTTCGAGAAGGTGAAGGCCTATGTGGACAGCGGTGTGGCCGAAGGCGCGACGCTGGTGGTCGATGGCCGCGGCATGCAGGTGGCCGGCCATGAGGCGGGCTACTTCCTGGGCGCCTGCCTGTTCGACCATGTGAAGCCCGGCATGAAGATCTACCAAGAGGAGATCTTCGGTCCCGTGCTGGGCGTGGTGCGTGTGAAGACGCTGCAGGAGGCCATGCAGCTCATCAACGACCACGAGTACGGCAACGGCACCTGCATCTTCACGCGCGACGGCGAGGCGGCCCGCTATTTCACCGACCACATCCAGGTCGGCATGGTGGGCGTGAACGTACCGCTGCCGGTGCCCGTGGCCTACCACTCGTTCGGCGGCTGGAAGCGCAGCCTGTTCGGCGACCTGCATGCCTACGGCCCCGACGCCGTGCGCTTCTACACCAAGCGCAAGACCATCACGCAGCGCTGGCCCTCGGCCGGCGTGCGCGAAGGCGCGGTGTTCGCCTTCCCGAGCAGCCGCTGAGCCCCACAAAGCACAGCGGCCCGGAGCGCGCAAGGCGCCCGGGCCGCCGGGTGGCCTGCCCGGGCGATGACCCCGGTGCAGGCGACGGAGGCGCGCGCGATCAGCGTGGCAGCACGGTCACCGCGTTGCGGGCCTGGTCGGTGCTGAACATCACGCGCAGGTTCTTCGCCGGCACGCCGCGCGACACCAGTTCCTTGCGCACGGCCAGGGCACGGGCCAGGGCGATCTCGCGGGCGTTCTTGGCGGTCTTGCGGTCGGCGTAGCCCTTGATCTCCCAGCGCTGGTTGCCGGCCTTGTCGGCGGTCAGGATGTCGAGCAGCGCAGGCGTGTCGGCCGGCAGTTCGGTCTCCAGGCCCGAGAACTCGGCCACGGTGCCGTCTTCGGGAATGCGCAGCGGCTCGGGTTCGGGGGCTGGCGGGGGCGCGACGGGCGCCGGGGCGGGCGCTGCGGCCGCCTGGGCCGATGCGTCCGCAGCCGCCGTGCTGGCTTCCGTGTTGGACGTGTTGGCGCAGCCGCCCAGGAGCGCGGCGCTGAAAAGAAGACCCAGAAGTTTGCTGTGAGAGGCCATGGAGATCACCTGTTGCTGTGAATGAAAAAAACGGATCGGGGGAGGGGCCGGGCGGGGCGGCGAACGGCTTACTGCACCAGCTGCCAGAAGGTCACGCTGGCGAACTTGGCGTCGCTCGCCCAGGGGTCCCAGATGGTCTTGTCGCCCTTGCTGCGGGCGCCTTCCCAGTTGCCCAGCGAGGTGGACATCGCGGGCGGGTAGCTGCCGCGCGTGCGCAGCGTTTCGGTCTTGCCGCCGCGGGTGTAGGCATAGCCGCCGGCGGCCTTGTCGGGCCCCGGGTAGACCACGATGACGTGGCCGTTGCCTGACTCCTTCTTACCCCCGACGATGACCGCCCCGCCGCGCGCGAGGTCGCCCACCTGCGAGGCGGGCACGGAGCGCCAGTGGCGCTGCCCCTGCACGTGGTCCATCAGCGCGTTGGCGCTCATGTAGGGCTGGTCGGGCAGGTACTGCTTGATCACGTGCCAGACGGCGTGGCTGCAGGAGTTGGGATGGAGGTCGGCGGCCTGGTCGCAGGCCTGCTTCAGCTTCGCGACCGCAGTGGCGTCTACGGGCATGGGGTCTTGTCCTGGTCCGGGGGCGTCGGGGGCTTGGCGGAGGCGGGCCCGGAGGCTGCCGGCCGGTACAGGCGGTTCTTGGCATCCCACCGCAGGGTGGGCAGGTGGTAGTCGCCACCCACGGCGGGCGAGCGCACCTGGAGCTGGATCTCGTGCGGCACGCCGTCGCGCCAGCGGCCGGGGACCACGTCCAGTTCCTCGGGCGGGTCCGCGGGAAAGAGGTGGGTCAATTTGCCGACGCAGCGGCCGGTGTCGTCCACCAGCAGGGGCAGCGGAAAGCGCTCCCACGGCGCATCGGGCGGCAGGCCGCGGTAGTGGGCGTCGGTGAACACGGCCAGCAGGCGCACCTTGGCGGCCTTGGCCGGCGCATTCCCGGCGGCGCCGCCCTGCACCAGTGGGCAGGCGCGCACCGCGTCGCGGTAGGGCTCCCAGGCCGCCGGCAGCGAAAGGTCCGCGTCCGGGGGCTGGCACTGGGCGGGGTCGAGCGCCATGGGGGGTTTCGCCCCGGCGTGGACCGCAGCGGACAGCATGGCGGCCGCCAGCCAGCCGGCCCACGGAAGAACTGCGTTCATGGGTGCATCAAAGAATGGAAATGGAATGTATCGGGTGCCCGAGCCGGCCGCGCCCTCCCGGTCGCGCTTTCCCGGTCATTGAGGGCCCGCAGGCGCGAAGTGTCGCCGCGGAAGCCGCGAAATCGATGTCAAAGGTTCCCGAAGATACCAATTGATTCAAAAATAACACGCCCCAACACCAACTTTTGGCGTTTTGGGGAGTCCGGCGCGCCGTTCAGCGGCTGCGGACGTGGGCCGAGCGGGGGCTGCGCAGCGTGTCGGCGTCCAGGATCAGGCGCCCCTGGATGCGGCCTTTCATGCGCTTGACGCTGCTGGTCGCATCCAGCATGTGCCGGGCCATCAGTTCGCGCACTTTTTCTGCATCCCGGGCGCGCGCCGCCTGCACGATCTCGCGGTGGAAGTTGGCGTTGGCCTCGCCGAAGCGCCGGTGCTCCGACTTCGGGGTGCGGTTGCCGTACACGATGAGCTGGCGCAGCATTTCGTTGATCAGCTCGCAGGTGAAGCGCAGGAATGGATTGGGGTTGGCCGCGGCCAGGATGTCGTGGAAGTTGACGTCCTCGCGGCGCTGGCTCAGCAGGTCCTCGCTGCTGGAGTTGGGATCGCAGCAGGCGATGCTGTGCTCCAGCGCCTCGAAATCGGCCTCGGTCAGGTGCGGCACGGCGCCGGCGGCCAGCTCGGGCTCCAGGAACTGGCGCACGGCGTAGATATTGTCGATCGTCACGTCCTGGAAGAACAGGTAGTTCTGCAGGAACTGCAGCGTGCGGTCCAGCGACACCTCGGCGATGGTGCCGCCGCCCGAGGGGCCGGTGGAGATGGTCACCAGACCCTGCACCTCCAGCGACTTGAGCGCCTCGCGGATGGTGCCCTTGCTCACTTCGAACTGCGCCTGCAACTCGCTCTCGCGCGGCAGGCGGTCGCCCGGGCTCAGGTTCTTTTCGGTGATGAGCCGCTTGATCTCCTGCGCCACCAGGTCGGGGCGCTTCAGGGGCTTGATCGGCTTGCCGGCGGGCGGTTTCGTGGCCATGGGTGCGTTGCTGGGTTGAAGACGGGGCAAGGCGCAGCGCGGTGCCTGGCACCCGGCTGTCGCTTCCGTGGTGCAGTGTATGCACCAGGGCCGTGCAGCGGCGGGTCGGGCAGGGTTTACGTGCACGCGATTTGTTCTATTTATCACTATAAATAGGAAAAACACGTGGCACGCCGCGTGCTTTGCAAAAAGCCGTGCCCTGGCCTGCAGGCCGGCCGACCCAACCCCCACAGGAGCCCCTTCATGCACCGTCGTCAACTCTTGCAACTCTCCGCACTGGGCGCGCTGCCCGCATCGCTGGGCCTGGCACGCAGCGCCTGGGCGCAGTCCGCCGGCGCCATTCAGTTCGGCTGCCCGGTGCCATGTCGGGCGCCTTCGCCGCCAACGGAAAGTTCGCCGACCTGGGCATGAAGCTGGCCATCGAGCAGTACGGCTCGGCCCTCAAGCGCCCTGGCCTACACGGTGCTGGACACCGAGGGCAAGCCCGCCACGGCCGTGCGCAAGGTGCAGGAGTCGTCGCAGCAGCAGGGCACGCGCTTTTTCGCGGGCGGCATCCTGTCGTCCGAA
>NZ_BAAJYT010000034.1:0-30862 GCF_057541515.1 Acidovorax sp. KNOB132 | reverse complement strand
CGGATGTGGTTCCTTACACTGCGGGCGGTTTCACCGACCAGATGGCGCGCTTGCTGCAGGTGGGCTTGCAACAGCGCTTGGGCCAGCCGGTGATCGGTGGACAACAAGCCGGGCGCCAACAGCATCATCGGCGTGGAACGCCGATGGACCAAGGCCGCGTCCGGACGGCTACACCTTCGGGCGTGTTCATCGCCGCCTATGCCGCCAACACCACGCTGTATCCCAAGCTGCCGTACGACCCCAAGAAGGATTTGGTGGGCGTGTCGCTGATGGGGGTGTCGCCCCTGGTGGCCGCCGTAGCGATGAATGCGCCCTTCAAGACGACGGCCGAACTGGTGGCCTATGCGCGTTCCAATCCAGGCAAGCTGAGCTTCGCGTCGTCTGGCAACGGATCTGCCGCCCACCTCACCTCCGAGCTGATGCGCCTGATCACCAAGACCGAGATGGTGCACATCCCGTACAAAGGTGCTTCACCTGCGCTGGCAGACCTCATGGGTGGGCAGGTACCGCTGTTCCTGGATCCACCGCCCAACCTGATCCAGCCAGCCAAGGCCGGAAAGATCCGCCTCATCGGGGTGGCCAGCGAAAAGCGCCTTCCTGCCTTGCCCGATGTCCCGACCTTTGCCGAGCAGGGCTACCCTGGCCTGGTGGGCAGTACCTGGGCCGCGATGCTCGCGCCTTCCGGCGTGCCCCGCGAAATCGTGCAGCGCATGTCCGACGAAGTGGCGCGCATCGTCCGCAGCCCCGAAGTGACGCAGCGGCTGGAGCAGACCATGGGGACGTTCGCTGAAGGCTCCACCCCTCAGGAATGCGATGCCTTCATCGCGTCGGAAACGGTCAAATGGGCCAAAGTGATTCAGGAGGCGCGGGTCACGCTGGATTGACGCGGGGGCGAGGGCGGGGCTTCCACCCCGTCGGCGCAGGCAGCACCTGCCGCCGCTCTTCATGAAACTTCGCACTCCGTGATCAGCCACTGGATCTGCGCCATGACCGGGTGGGCATCTGACGAGTGATCTGCTCCAGCAAACGCATGGGCTCCAAAGTACGAGAGTGAAGGCGGTCCTTGCGGTCCTTGTTATCAGTTACTCGGCTTTCGCACCGGACATCCGCACCTGCTCGGCAGCCAATGGCATCTGCTGCTGCACGAAGCTCCAGAATTCATCGACGCCCATCGGCTTGACGGGCAGCGAACCCTGGTCCAGGAACTGCTTTTGCACCTCGGGATTGCGCAGGGCGGTAGCGAGCGCAGCATTGAGCTTGTCCAACGCTGCACGCGGCGTGCCTGCCGGCGCGACCAGTCCGTACCAGGAGTCGGTATGGAACCCCTTCACCCCGGCTTCCTCGAAAGTCGGTACGTCGGGTAGCGCTGGCAGGCGCTGTCGAGCGGCCACCGCGAGCGGGCGCAGCTTGCCCGAGCGGATGAAGGACATTGCGCCCGTCGTCAGAACGAAATCCACGCGGCCAGCCATCAGGTCGGTCATCGCCGGGGCCGTTCCCTTGTAAGGGATGTGGGTCACGTCGGCGCCAGTGATCTTCTTGAAGTTGGCGCCAGCCAGATGCTGACTGGAGCCGACGCCGCCTGATCCGTAATTGAGCTGGCCTGGTCGGGCTTGAGCGGCCTTGAGCAAGTCCGCAACCGAGAGAAACGGCGAATCGGTCGGTACCAGCAGCACGCTCGGAGATGTCGTAATCATGCCGATGGGTGCGAAGTCTTTTATGGGGTCATGGTTGAGTTTCGGGTACAGCGCAGAATTCAGACCGTGCGATGCCACCGTCGCCAGCATGATGGTGCTGCCATCCGGTTTCGCGCGTGCAGCCGCATCGCTGCCGATGTTGCCCCCAGCGCCCCCCTTGTTGTCGATGACGATGGATTGGCCCAATGCCTCGGACATGCGTACGGCCGTGAGCCGTGCCACGTTGTCGGAGGGGCCTCCGGCAGGCCAGCCCACGATCATGGTGATGGGGCCGGCCGATAGAGCGCCCTGGGCCATGGCGTGGATGTGAGGTAGCAGCGCAACCGCCAATGCGAGTGCGGAGAAGCGACGGCGAGTCAGTGTGGTCATGGTGTGCTTTCATCGAGGAGCTTGCAGGCCTGCAGCGAACCCATTGAGTGGTGAGTCCTTCAAGGGTGTTCCGGGAAATGGGGGTGGCGAGTTTGCCTCGGCGGACAAGCGGACTCCACGCTTCACGGTTTGTCTTGCCAGGGCATTTCTGCCCAGAGTTTGCGAAAGTTGGCTTCCGTGGCTTCGAGTTCGGCCGCATAAGCCGCTGGCCCCAGGTATCGCAAAGGTGCGTACATGGCTTCGGCCTGCTGCTTGAACGCAGGGTCCGCGGCGATGGTGGCAATCGCATCAACCAGTTTCTTGCGGATCGCCTCCGGTAAGCCCTTGGGAGCCGCCAGGCCACGCAGCGAGGCCAACTCAATGGCAATCCCTTGCTCTTTGAAGGTCGGCACCTGTGGCGCCAGGGATGAGCGCTCAGCTGACATTTGACCCAGCAGTCGGATCGGGGTGCCCCCCTTCTGATATGCCAGCACCTCTCCGATGTTGATGGCGCCAATCACAATCTGCTGGCCCGTGGCCGCGGCACGCACCTCGCCAGCGCCTTTGTAAGGCACGTGCATGAGCTTGGTTCCCGTAGCGCGTTCGAACAGCAGCATCGCCAGGTGGTCATCCGATCCGGTGCCTGTCGTGCCAACAGTCACAGCGCCAGGGTTCGCCTTGGAATAGGCGCCAGGCCCGCCAGCGAGGTGATGCTGTTTGTGTTGTGTATCGCGAAGCCGCCCGGGTCGTCCACGAGGTTGCCAAGCAGGTCGTACTGGCTCCAGTGGAAGCTGCTCTTGCGCTCAATCGGAATGGTCAACACGTTGGGTGTGTTGATAAAGCCGATGGTGTAGCCATCAGGCTTCGCGCGTGCCAGCTCGCCAAAGCCGATGCCGCCTCCCGCGCCAGGACGGTTGAGTACCACGACACTGCCTTCGAGTTGCTTTTCCAGGTGCCGTGCCAGCAACCGGGCGACAAGGTCGGTACCTCCACCAGGACCGTAGGCCACAATCAGCTCGATGGGTTTAGAAGGGTACGGCGCGGCGGGCTGCGCTGCTGAGGGAAGCGCAAATGCAGTAGCGAGCAGTCCGGCGCACAGCGTGCGACGGGTCCATTGTTTGTTCATGCTTGTCTCCGTGATGTTTGCCCGTTTCAGGCTTATGGAAATCAGTGGCCGAGCGCGGCGGCAATACGCTCCCTGGCCTGTGGCCAGACGTCAGGGTTGACCAGGCGCTCAGGTCGCTCGCCATCCGAGAGCAACTGCAAGATCTGTATGGCGGCCAGCGTGGCGTTGTTGCGCCGGGCTTCATGTGTGACACCAGCTGTGTGGAACGTTGCCACGACATTCGGGAGGCGCAACAGGGCATGGTTGGCGGGTGGAGGCTCCTGGTCCCACACATCGAGACCTGCACCCTTGAGATGGCCGCTGGCGATTGCGGCATGCAGGGCGTTCTCATCGTGAATGCCGCCGCGTGCGGTGCTGACGAAGATGCTGCCTGGCTTCATCGCTGCGAATGCGGCTGCGTTCATCAGCCCGAGGGTGCTGGCATTGCGCGGGCAGTGCAGCGAGACAATGTCGGAACGACGCAGCAATTCATCCAGTGACACGGATTGCGCACCTCGTGCACTCATCTCGGCGTCGTCCAGTGCGGGATCAACGCCCAGCACTTGCATGCCGAAGGCCCGACCCAGTGCTGCGGTGCGCCGGCCGGTTTCGCCGACACCCACAATGCCCAGTGTGCGTCCGCGCAGTTCGTGGCCCATCAAGTCTTCGCGACTGAAGCTGCGTTGGTTCGAGCGCAGCAACGCATCCGATTCCGGAATGCGGCGCAGCACCGCCAGCATCAGGCCGAGTGCCAATTCGGCGACTGAATCGGCGTTGCCGCCGGCCTGGTTCATGACCACCACGCCAGCGCGCGTACACGCTTCGATGTCGATGGTGTCGCAACCTGAACCACTCGACGAAACCGCCAGCAGCTTGGGGCAGCGTGCCAGCAACTCAGCGCTGACGAACCAGCGTCGCGGCAACTCATCCTTGGCCGCGGTGATCTGCAGCACTTGCGCTTGGGCCAGCGCCTCCCATGCTGCACGGTCAGCGCCTTCCCGTGCGCAGGTCTGCAATGTCACGCCAGGGGCTGCGGAGATGATGCGATTGAAGGCCGGGTCCAGCCAATAGTCGAAGCGAACGACCTGGCTCACAGAACGCCCTTCTCGCGCAGCGTGCGTTCAACCCAGCTCCGGTCGGCGCGGCCTTCAGCGATGGCCTGCAGCGCATCGGCTTCGATGCGTTCAATGGCTTCGACACGTGCCGCAATGTCTTCGGCCTCTTCGGGCGGCACCGCCAGCAGGCCATCGCCATCGCCAACCACAATGTCCCCGGGATGCACCACCATCCCGTCAATGGTGACTGGCACATGCAACTCGCCTGGGCCATCCTTGTATGGGCCACGGTGTGCAACGCCGCGTGCATACACCGCCAGACTATGCTGACCGATGGCGTCGCTGTCACGAATCAGCCCGTCGATGACGATGCCTGCCGCGCCGCGCGCGATCAGCAGCGCGAGCATGATTTCGCCAATGATGGCGTTCGGACCCACTCCGCCGGCATCCACCACGATGACGTCACCCGGTGCGCAGGTGTCGATGGCGTGGTGCACCATGAGGTTGTCACCAGGCCTGGTGCGCACCGTCAGCGCACGGCCTGCGAGTCCACCATCGCGTCTGTGGAACGGTTTCAGCGACGAAGTTCCGGTGGTGCGGCTCATAGCGTCGCTGATGTTGGCGACTTGAAAGCCCCGGTACCGCGCCAAGAGTGCGTCACTCACGACGGTCGAGGGGCGCGCATGAATGTGGAAACCCTGGATTTTGCTCATGGTTGGTTCGAAGTGATGGGGAAATAGTCGATGGGACTGGCAACTGGACGGATGCAGCGGGATGTGATGTCGGCAATGCGCGTGAGTCCCAGCATGGCCATATCCCGAGAAATTTCTTCGTGCATCAGGGAGATGGCATGGGCCACGCCGCCTTGTCCAGCGACCGAGGCGGCATAGTTGAAGGGCCGGCCCACGAATACGCAGCGCGCCCCGAGGGCCAACGCTTTGACGGCGTCGGTACCGCGGCGAACGCCGCTGTCGAGCATCACCGGCATTTCGGGAACGGCGCGTGCGATGGCGGGCAACACGCGCAGCGGTGCCACCGCACCGTCCAGCTGACGCCCTCCGTGGTTGGAGACGATGATCCCGTCGACGCCATGGTCGCGTGCATGCACAGCGTCCTCCGGCGTCAGGATGCCCTTGACCACGAGTTGATTCGGCCAGCGCTTGCGTATGGCTGCCAGATGGGGCCAAGCCAAGTGGGCGCGGTCTGAGAAATCGCGCAGCACATTGGAGGAAAGGATGGGCGCGCCGCGCGTGGCGTAGTTGTTCTCGAAGTGGGGCATGCCATGCAGCAGCAGCGTCTTCAGAAACGTACCCAGCAACCAGCGCGGATGGCTCAGGCCTTGCCAAGCCAGCGAAAGGCTGGGCTTGAGCGGCGTTGAAAAGCCTGCACGCACATTGTTTTCCCGGTTCGCTGCGACGGGTGTGTCCACAGTGACCACCAGGGTCTGTACGCCTGCGCCTTGCACGCGATCGAGCAGGCCATCGATCTGCGCAAGCTCGCCCGGAAGGTAGGCCTGGAACCAGGTTTGCGGAGCGATCGCCATCACCTCTTCGAGCCGAATCAACGAAGAGCCGCTCATGATGGCCGGCACATTGGCTTGCTGTGCTGCCTGGGCCAGCACGACATCGCCACGGTAGGCCGAGAGCGCGGAAATACCCATGGGCGCGAGTCCCACCGGAGTGGCGTAGCGGCGGCCGAAGAGTTCGAATCCGAGGTCGCGTTGCGCGACGCCGACCAGCATGCGCGGGCGGAAGGCCAAATCATTGAAGGCCCGGCGGTTCTCCGCCAGCGACTGGTTGTCCTCTACGGCGCCGCTGATGTAGGCAAAGATGGGCCGAGGCAGGTGGCGGCGGGCCAACTTCTCGAAGTCGTCCAGGGACAGCACCTGTCGGCAGGCTTTGGGGATGAGTAGGGGAGAAGAAGGCATGGCGCAACCATGGTGCGCCGGTTGATATTGAAAGAAAAGAGAAAAAATTAGAACTTATTATTTCGCTTTTAGTAAACTAAATTCATGACCCTCAAGCAACTCGAGGCCTTCTACTGGGCCGCCACTTGTCTCAATTTCACGGTCGCGGCTGAACGGGTGCACCTGTCCATTTCTTCCCTGTCCAAGCGCATTGCTGAATTGGAGGTTTCGCTGGGGACCCTGCTGTTCGACCGGAGCGGGCGGTCAGCCGAGTTGACGCCTCATGGCGAACTGCTGTTGCCGCGTGTTCGTGCGTTGCTGCATGACGCGGCCCAGTTGCAACAGGCGATCGGTCAAAGTACTGGTTTGCAAGGGCGTTGCCGGATTGGCTTTGGCGAACTGAGTGGACTGACCTGGCTGCCGAAGCTGGTGCAGAAGGTGGCCGAACTGCATCCTGCGCTGCAGTTGGAGCCGCATACCGACATTGGCCAAGTGCTGGAGCAGCGCATCGTGGATGGCGAACTCGACTGCGTGGTGATCGCAGGCCCCTCATCGCGCAGTACCTTGGCTTTCGAACGCGTAGCGCAGGTGCGATTCGTCTGGGCTGCAAGCGAGGCATTTCTCGTGAAAGCCGGTACTGACTTGCCGCAGCGCCTGGTACGCGAGCAGATGCTGATTGCCCTGCCTGAGGGCTCAGGTGCTACCCGCATCCTGGATGAATGGCTGAGCGGTCAATCGATGAGCGTCGAGCGGCGGCTCAGCTGCAACAGTTGGGGTGCGGTGGTGGGAATGGTGGCCGAAGGCCTGGGCTTCACGTACATGCCCCACGGGTGGGCCGAAGCGCTGCAAGCTCGCGGGATGCTGAGGATTCTGTCTGCAGGCAATGCGTTGGCACCCCTGACCTATACCGTGCAGTGGCGGCGCGACGATGTGAGGCCGCTCATCACGGAAATGCGAAAAATCATCAAAAGCGTCATCGACTTTTCCGCTCCCCGCTGCTTGTGCTGAAAAGTACAGAGTGATCCATCGTGATCTCGGATACGCAGGCGCAACGCGCTTCTGACTCCGAACAGTGCTCGTCGACACTTCGATGCCAGATTCCAATCGCAGCAATATCACACGAAACGGTCAGTGATGCTGGTTCGGAGGATTGCGTTTTCGTCGGCACGATGTGTGCCGGAACACCTTTCGCTGCAAGTGCGGGAGCTGTGAAGGGCTTTTTCACGGCGCCGGCAGCGCCTGTCGCCGCTCCTCACAAAATCCCCGTCCCTCTTCTACCAACCACTCCCGGACCTGCTCCATGGCCGGGCTGGGATGCGCGGTGGTCACAAACGAGTAAGACGCGCGCGACAGTACGCTGCGCTGAAGAACCGGCACCAAACGCCCTGCCTTGACGTCCTGCAATACCAGTGCGGCGCGGCCCATGGCAATGCCCTGGCCGGCCAGTGCGGCGCCCTGGGCCAATTGAGACAGATTGAATTGCTGGCCCCCCGCCCACAGTGGTGGCGCGGCGCCCATTTGGGTAAACCAGTGTTGCCATTCCTCGTACGTATCGGCGCCGTCCCATGCGCTGCCGTCGTGCAACAGCCAGTCGCGGTGCAGGTCCTGGGGTGATGTGATGGGTGGATGCCGCGCCAAAAAATCGGGGCTCGCCACGGGCAGGAGCCACTCATCGAGAAACACCGTTGCGTTGAGATCACGGTAGCCACCCAAATCGAAACGCACTGCGGCCTCGATACCGTCCCGCACCATGCGGGTGCGGTCCAGCCTGTGGAACTCGCCAAACACCCGCAGGCCCATGCTCGGGTACTGGCGGAAAAATTCGCCCAGCCGGGGCGTGAGCCAGCTCATGGCGAACGACGGTGAGCAACTGAGGGTGGCAGTAGCGGCCTCCTGCGGCCGGCGCATCTGCGCCAGTGTGTTTTCGATCGCGGTGAAGCTCTCGCGCAGCACCACAGCCAGCCACTGGCCCTCGGGCGTGGGCACCAGCGCGCGCGGTGTGCGAAGGAACAGCGGACGGTGCAGCCAGTCTTCGAGGTGCTTGACCTGCTGGCTGACGGCGCCTTGGGTGATGCAAAGTTCGGCAGCGGCCTTGGTGAAGCTGCCGTGGCGGGCGGCTGCATCAAAACAGCGCAGCCAGGCGAGCAAGGAGGCGGAGAGGTGGATGTCCATTACTTTGGCTAATGCGTTCGCCACTATAAATGCGTTGTGGCAACAGGGTGACGGGCGAAGAATGCGTTACAGGGGGCCCCCTTTGGAAATCGGCCCGAAAACCGTGTCCCATTGCTGCCTGAACCCGATATGTCCTATCCAATCAACCGTTCCCCGCAGGCTGGAGTTGACGCCTTGGCAATCCGCCTCCGGCAGGCCCAACCGTGCCTGTGGACCAATCCTGAACGCCTGGAACATCCGCCGGCCACGTTGGAGGCACTGGGGCGCAGCATTAGTCTGGATGATACGAAAGCCGCTGCCGCTCGCCTGAAACGTTTCGAGGCATTGCTGGCACAGGTGTTTACGGAATTGGCAGACGCGAAGGGCGTCGTGGAGTCGCCCCTGCTGCCAGCTGCCGCGTTGAAGCCTGTGCTCGGCCTGCAGCCAGGGCAGGGCAACCTGTTCATCAAGGCCGATCACCGCCTGCCAGTGGCGGGCTCCATCAAGGCGCGTGGCGGGATGCATGAGGTGCTGGAGTTCGCCGAACAGCTGGCGCTGAAGCATGGGTTGGTGTCGCAGAGCGGTGACGAACATGCCTACCTTGCGCTGGCCGGCACTGCGGCACGCGAAGTGCTGGGACGCTACCAAGTGGCAGTGGGGTCTACCGGCAATCTGGGGCTGAGCATCGGCGTGGTGGCCTCGGCCCTGGGATTCAAGGCGACGGTACACATGTCGGCCGATGCCAAGGAGTGGAAAAAGGAGCGTCTGCGCCAGCGTGGCGTGCTGGTGGTGGAGCATGCGGGCGACTATGAGCGCGCAGTGGCCGCCGGTCGCTCCCAGGCCGGAGCCGATCCCACGTGCCACTTCGTGGACGACGAGCAGTCGTTCTCGCTGTTGCTGGGGTACAGCACCGCGGCCTTGCATCTGCAAAAGCAGCTGGCAGAGCAGGGCATCGTGGTGGATGCCGGTCACCCCCTCATCGTTTACCTGCCTTGCGGGGTGGGCGGAGCACCTGCGGGCATCACCTTTGGCCTGCGGCAGTTGCTGGGACCCCATGTGCATTGCTTCTTCGCGGAGCCGGTTCAGTCGCCATGTTTCCTGGTGCAGATGCTGGGTGGGCAAGCCGGCTTGGCAAGCGGTTCAGCGCACCCTTCGGTATATGACTGGGGCCTGACCAACCAGACGGAGGCCGATGGGCTGGCCGTGCCGCGCGCTTCGTTGCTGGCGGCCGAATTGATGGCGCCGCTGCTGTCCGGGGGATTCACGGTGGCGGACGACACCTTGTTCGCCCATTTGGTGCAGGTGCTGGATGCGCTGGGCGAGCGCATCGAGCCCTCGGCCGCGGCAGGCTTCAGCGGCCCCGGCATGCTGACCGGCACCGACGCGGGTCAGGCTTGGCTTCGCAGCACCGGCGTGGGCGAAGTGCTGCCCCAGGCCACCCACCTCGTGTGGACCACTGGCGGGCTCTTGGTGCCTGATGCGCAGTATCAGGGCTTTGTGAAGCGCGGGCGGGATTTGCTTGCCGCGCGTGACTGACGCAGCGTGCGTCTGAGGCATTTCTCGATGTCTCTTTTTTTCTATACCCTTGTTTGACCCTTGGAGCTAACGTCATGAACCGCAAGAAGCTGCTTTTGTCCGCTGTGATCTGTGCCTTGGGCGCGGCTTCGTGGGCCCCTGCCATGGCACAGGAAGCCCCATTCCCCACCAAGCCCATCACGCTGGTGATTCCGTTTCCGCCCGGCGGCGCCACCGACGTGCTGGGCCGGCTGATTGGCAAGAAGATGGGCGATCTGCTCGGGCAAAGCGTGGTCATCGACAACCGCGCCGGGGCGGGTACCACCATTGGGGCTGCTTATGCGGCCAAGGCAACGCCCGACGGCTACACGTTGCTCATGAGTTCAGGCACGACCTTTACCGTGAACCCTGCGGTGCGCCCCAAGCTGCCCTACGACCCGGTCAAGAGCTTCGAGCCCATCGGCATTGCCGGGCGCACCAGCCTGATCCTCTTGGCCAACAAGGACGTGCCGGCGGCTGACCTGAAGCAGTTTGTGGCTTTGGTGAAGGCCGCACCCGATAAATATTCCTATGGCTCCTTTGGCGCGGGCACCACGTCGCAGTTTGCAGGCGAGATGTTCTTTCACGCCGCGGGTTTGAAGATTCAGCACGTGCCCTACAAGGGCAGTGCGCCCGCCATGACGGACCTGATGGGTGGGCAGATTCCGTTCACGGTAGACACCGTGTCGGCGGCACTGCCTCAGCTCAAGGACGGCAAGATCAAGGCCATTGCCGTCACGGCGGGCAAGCGTTCGGCCCTGCTGCCCAAGGTCCCCACGCTGGTGGAAAGCGGATACCCCGGCCTGGAGATGGACACCTGGCTGGCCATGGTGGCGCCGCGCGGGCTGCCGCCCGCCGTCAAGTCGCGGCTGGAGTTGACCCTGGCCCAGGTGGTGTCGGACCCGGAAACCCGCGACAAGATGATCGCTGTGGGCTTTGAACCTGCCTATGCTTCGTCCAAAACGGTGGCCGAGTTGATCGACAGGGAACTGCCCCTGATGCGCGCCATTGCCCAGCGAGCAAGCATCACGGCCGATTGAGACCCACACCGCGCTGTATTCACCGTGCCATGCGGTAGGACGTTGCCCGCGGGACAGAAAGACTTTGCGCTGCGGCCACTGCTTTGGACTGCCGCAGGTTCAGAGGCTGACGGTGGTTCGCAGACATCATGGATAACGAATGGATACGCGCTGCCGGATGTGCACTGCCAAATCGACAAGGAGACGAATACCCCATGATCACCCCCAGCACGCTGGTCGAGTTGACCGCCAACGAACTGCGTCACCGCATCGGCACCCGAGAGGTATCACCTGTGGAACTGCTGGACGCCTGCATCGAACGCATCGAGGCCGTGAACCCGTCCGTTAACGCCATCACTGCCACCTGCTATGACCGCGCTCGCGTTGAGGCCAGGGTGGCTGAGGAGGCCGTGCTGCGTGGCGAGCCGTTAGGTCTGCTGCATGGCCTGCCGCTGGGCGTAAAGGATCTGGAAGCCACGGCTGGGCTACTGACCACCTATGGCTCGGAAATCTATCGCGACCACATCCCTGTGCAAGACAACGTGCTGGTGGCCCGCCTGCGAGCCACTGGCGCCATCGTGGCGGGTAAAACCAACATTCCCGAAATGGGCGCCGGCGCCAACTCGCGCAACACCGTGTGGGGGGCTACGGGCAACCCGTTCAACCCTACGCTGAATGCCGGGGGCTCATCGGGCGGCTCGGCCGCGGCACTTGCCTGCGACATGCTGCCTGTGTGTACGGGCTCGGACACGGGCGGTTCGCTGCGCATTCCCGCCTCCATCTGCGGCGTGGTGGGTTTTCGGCCGTCACCCGGCGTGGTGCCGAGCTCGCGCAAGCTGCTTGGCTGGACGCCCATCTCCGTCGTGGGCCCGATGGGCCGCACGGTGGAAGAAGCTTGCCTGCAACTGGCCGCGACGGCGGGCATGTCGGCCGGCGATCCGCTGAGCTACCCGCTGGACCCCACAAGCTTTTTATTACCCGAAACGGTGGACCTGGGCCGCCTGCGCGTGGCGATCACGGAGGACTTTGGTGCCTGCGCGGTGGACAACGGCATCCGTGCCGTGTTTCGCACCAAGGTGCAAGCCATGAAGCACCTGTTCGGCACCTGCGACACGATCGACATGGATCTGGGCGACGTGCACCGCTGCTTCGACGTACTGCGCGCCGAGGCCTTCGTGGCCGGCATGCGCGAAGCCTACCAGCGCGACCCAAATAGCCTGGGTCCCAATACCCGTGCCAACTACGAAATGGGTGCCGCTATGACGTTGCTGGACAGCGCCTGGGCACAGGCCGAGCAAACGCGCATTCTGGCGCGGTTTCAGGCGCTGTTCGAGCAGTACGACGTGATCCTGTCTCCTACCACGCCCGTGTCTCCCTTCGCATGGACGCAGCTGTTTGCCAGTCACATCAACGGCGAGCCGCAGGCCAATTACTACCGCTGGCTGGCACTGACCTATGTGACCACGCTCACCACACACCCCTCGCTGAGCCTGCCGTGCGGGCTGGACGACGCAGGCATGCCCTTTGGCCTGCAGATCGTGGGACGTTTCCGGGCAGACCGCTACACGCTGGGCGTGGGCCATGCGATGGAGCAGGCCTTCAAGGGCATCGCCGGGCTGGACCGCCCAAGGCCGGACCTGGCCAAGTTGGTGGCAACCCGCGTGGAGCCCGCACTGACCTCGATCGTGACCGGCGCACCTGATCCGCGCGATGTCCGCAGCCTGCCGCGCGATGACCGAGCGGCCTCGGCGGCGAAGGTGTCTGCGGTGTGATGGGGGAGCGTGAAACCATGCAATCAGTGGACTTCATCATCATCGGCGCAGGCATCGCAGGTGCCTCGCTGGCCTGGCAATTGGTCAATTCGGAGGGGGAGAGCGACCGCCCCGGCGTGCTGCTGCTGGAGCGTGAATCCCAGCCCGGTTATCACACCACAGGGCGTTCCGCGGCGCTCTACATGGCCACCTACGGCACCCCCAACATCCAGGCGTTGACCCGCGCAAGCCGCGCCTTCTATGACGCGCCGCCGCCCGAGTTCGGAGCGGATCCCATCCTCTCGCCCCGTGGCGTGGTCTATGTGGCGGGGCCTGACCAACTGGACCTGCTGCAGCAGGCTTATGACGAAGCCCGGGCTGCATCGCCCAATGTGGAATGGGTGGAAAAGGCAGCACTGCTGGCCCAACTGCCATGCCTGAGGCCCGATGCCGTGGCTGCAGGCATGCGCGAGCCCGACGCTGCCGACATCGACGTGCATGCGCTTCACCAGGGCTATCTGCGTGGGCTGCGGCAGCGTGGTGGTCAGGTGCTGACCCATGCCGAGGTAACGGATCTGCAGCGCCAGGGCGGCGGTTGGCGGGTCACACTGGCAGATGGCCGGCAGCTGCAGGCCGGAACCATCGTCAACGCGGCGGGCGCCTGGGCCGATGTGGTGGCAGGCCTCGCCGGCGTGCCGCCCATCGGATTGGAGCCGCGCAGGCGCACCGCCTTCACCTTCGCCGTGCCCGAGGGCCTGGATGCCGCCCACTGGCCGGCCGTGGTAGGCATTGACGAAAGTTTTTACTTCAAGCCTGACGCAGGCCAGTTGCTGGGTTCCCCTGCCAATGCCGACCCCACCCATCCGCACGACGTGGTGCCCGAAGAGCTGGATGTGGCCACCGGCATCTATCACATCGAGGAAATGACGACTTTCCAGATCCGCCGCCCATCCCATACCTGGGCGGGGCTGCGCTCATTTGTGCCGGATGGCGACATGGTCATCGGGTGGGACAACCATGTGCCGGGCTTTTTCTGGTTGGCAGGGCAGGGCGGGTATGGCATTCAGAGTGCTGCTGGCGCGTCGCTGCTTGCTCGGCAATTGCTGCGCGGCGAGCCACTGCCTGAGGAATTGGTGCGTGAGGGCTTGGTGGTGGAAGGGCTATCGCCTGCCCGGCTGTCCACACGGCAAAGCATTCCGGGCCAAGTGACATAGCCCTTTCCTGGCCGCGAAGTCAAAAACCATTCCCCGATCACCGATGGGTGTTGTCTGTATCGCGGTCATGGGACATCCATGGCGGCCACCACGATCACGACCTTGGGCCTGAGAGGTCAAATCATTTTGTACAGCTGATGGGACGCGGCCAAATTCTCGAGCTGTTCACCGAACTGTTCCGCATGGCTCCAAAAGCGCCGGTCCAGGCCATCGAGCACCTGGTTCGCAATTTCATATTCAGGGTGGTCTTCCGATGCCGTGCGCATGAGGTCGAAGCGAGCCACGCGGTTGGCGGGTACTGGTGCGTCACCGAATACCGCAGCCTTTGCCTGCAATAGAAGGTCCAGGGCCAAGGTATCCCCGATCTCTTGGAGCGCATCGACGGTTTCGCGGTAGTGGTTACCGCTGGAGTTGGAGAAGAACTGATCGAAGCCTCCGTTGTGGACCTCGCCAGAAAGGACGCTGAGCAAGTAATAAAGCTGGTCGCCATGCGAGAGCGATTCAAAGCCCTCGCCCTTGTACACCCGGTCGACGAGGGCAATCCAATACAGGCGTTCCGGGGATTCTCGATCGGCACGCTCGGCCTCGCGGCGCTGCCGATGTTCCTCGCGACGCTCTTCAATGGAGCGGGTATTGCCTCGCACACAAGGCATGCACAGGCCATCGTTGCTTGCTGCCGTATTGGGGTGAATGGAGTCGCCGCATCTGGTGCATGGAAGACGTTGCAAGGGTTGATTCCTGTCTGTGGCTCAAGTCGCCTGCGCCGTTCGTTGGGATCACGAACTGGCTTGTGCGTCTGAAGTGGATGACTTTGCCTCGCCGTCCGGCCTTCATGCAAGCGCTGAAACAATTTGCTGCAGTACCACCAAGGGCTGAGGGTGCGCCAGACCAGCATGGGCGTACAAGCTGATCTCGAAGCTCAGAAACCCCCCATGGGTTGGGGTGCCCGTATTGGTTCTCCAGGCTTCGAACGCGCCGATGATGCTCTTCACCGTGCTGGTCGCATTGAATTCAGAGAGTGGGAGGAACATCACCGGAGTCAGGGTTTCAATGGCCGGCGTGGAGCTTGCGACACGGTAGCCATAGGTGGTACGGACCATGATCTCGCGACCCGTTTCATCGCTATCGAACAACGCGTTGAACAGTGACGTCAGTGGGTTGGTGGCCACGTCGTTGGTCCAGATGCCGATGGGCAGCGGGGAATCGATGCGGATGAGTGGGATCAGAGGTTCTGAAAACCCCCTCTGCGGGGTTCGGTAGACAAAGGCCGGGCAGGTCAGGCGCCGTCGGTGCCCAGCAATTGCGCATTGCGTATGACGGCCACGGTCGCGTTGGCCCGTTGATAGCGAGCCACGTGCAGACCGGAAAGCGTCCATTGGCACGACACAGGGGTGAAAGCCGGCACATTGGGCACGCCTTCACCCGCAGGAAAGTTGTAGTCACGACTCTGGTCCATGGGCTTTGCTCCGATCAGTGGGAGGTTCACGCCGTCTGCGCAGAGGATGGTGATCTCGGGCCATGCTAAGGGATCATCGGCTTGCAGCCGCTGCAGCGTCAGTTTGCAGTAGGCCGGTGGATTGGTCCCGTCGCCAGCGGCTGTGGTGGTGTGCAGCGTTGCCAGGTATTGGTAGCACTCATGCGGCACACTCGCATCGGTCAAACTTGGCATGGCGACGCCATGGGCGGTACTTTCGTCGCTGCCGGAAAGGTGTGGCGCCCGATGTCCGTCCATGCAGTGCGTGGCAGGGGGCGAGTCCTGCGAATCATGGCTGGGCCACCAATCCGACCAGAGTGCGCCCACACGTTGGGCCAGGTCGGCGAAGGCATGGAGTGCTGTCACGAGCACCGGGTCCTTCGGCGAAACACTGGGCGCTTGCAGTTGCTCAAGGATGGCCCAAAGGGGTTCCTGCACGGCCGTGTACTGCGCCAGGGCCTGGAACAGCGCGTTGTCACCCCGGTTTCCGAGGTCGGTGGCAACGGGCGGCTGACCGTTGAATTCAATCTCGATGAGGGCTTGGTCTTGTGCTGCATTGTCGTGGGCATGGGTGAACACATAAGACCAGTGCAGAGCCTCTGCCAGCGTGGCTGGGTCGGTCGGCCCTTCGGTCTGATGCGAGACCACGAGCGGCGGGTTGGGGCAGGCGCGCAGCGGCACCGGTACGACCGTCGTGCCCAGCGGCGCGCTGAAGGCCGCGGGTGGGAACCGTTCGAAGTCGCGCAAGAAGCTCAGTCGCTTTGGCTTGCCACTGTCGTTGTCCGAAAGCTGGCCGGCGACCTCCATGTCATGGACGGCATAGTCTGGTTGCAGTGCCACCGCTCGGTGAAGGGCGGGCTGGTCGACATCCAGCGGGAAGGAGACAGTGCCTTTGCGGGTGTTGGCCAGGGCGGTCGCGGCATTTCCCAACTGGCAGATTTTCCACGCGCTTGGATCGTCGGCGACGGAGTCGTGTGCGCCTGCAGCCTGTGGATTGCCCACGCGCCCAGTCCCCCAGAGCCGTGCCATGGACGCGGTGGCTGGGGATGTGACAGCGGCATTGAACTGCAGGATGGCAGCGGTGTCGTAGCCACTCAGCAATTGGTCCTGCAGGCGCTGTTGCAGTGCTTCGCGAGCCGCTTGCCATGCCTCCGAATCTAAGGCACCAAGGCTTGCCTCCTGGATCACCAGGACGGGGGAAAGCCCGTTTGCCACGGCGCGGGACAGAACCTTCTTGGCGGTCATCAGCCGAGCGAGCGCTTCGGGCGCCACTTGTGCAGCGGGCACGGCATAGCGGCCAGTGCAAAGCTGGTCCAATCCCGCCAACCAGATGCGCGCCCAGGCCTCCAGGTCAATGCCCTGGTAATCGTTGACAGTGGAGGCACCCCAGCCGCCGGTGGTCTCGTCAATGGATCGGATTTCGACTCCAGTCGCGTGCTCCAACGTGTTTGACAGAGGGCGCAGCGCGAAGCTCAGCGGCTGGAGCCCTTCAACCCCGGGCACGCTGGCCTGTGGCGACACCTTCACTTCGGCGATGCCGCCAGGGTCGACGAAAGAGATGCCCCATACATCGGCGGGAGTAGTGCCATGCACCATGGCCAGTTTCAGGCCGATCACAGTGCTCTCGATGGCAACAGCCAACTGGCCCAGCGCGACAGCGTTGCTTTCTTGGCCATCGCCAATGCCGTTGCCCACCGACACCACCACGCTGCTGTCCTGCACCGCCGCGCCGGGCGCTTCTGTGGTGCCGCGCAACGCCGGTGGTACTTTGTCAGCGTCGCGCTTCAGCGTAACCCAGGTACGCAAAGGAAAAATCGCTCCCGGCAGTTGCCAGCCGCCAGCGCCGAAGGCAGCGCGCAGTACCGTATCGACCGGCGGCAGAAGCAATTGCGCGCCGGCTGCCAGAAACGCGGTGCGCTGATTCGCGCGGACCAAGTCCTCGATGCTGACGTCATTCCCGGCCAACGCGAAGCGGCGGATGATGGCATGGATGCTGTCGCCTTGCGCGGTCTCAATGGTGGGTTCATCGGCGACTTGCGATGGCTTGAGCAAGACGCTTGGCACGATCAGCTTCGGCGTGGCCGCATTGGCGCTGAGCAGTGCTGTCGCACTCAGGCCATAAGCGATAGCCAGATCCTCTGGCGTGGTAGCGCTTGCCAAAACAGCGGGTGGACAAAGTAGCAGCGCGCCAGCGGCCAGTGCTTCGGGATCGGTGGCGATGGCTGTGGCAAATTCATCCAGAGTGACGGCTGGGTTGGCTCGCGCGACCAGCGTGTCGAAGCTGTCGCTGGATTGGGTGGTCAGTGGCTGGCCTGCGACGATGATCACCTGGCCTGGCGCCAGCGTGGCGGGCATGGAGCGGTTGGTCTCGCACAATGCCTGTTCGTCTGTTTGCTCTGTGTCTGTCGCTGCGGCCGGGACGAACAGCCCAGCAATGGTGGACAGTGTTTGACCAGCGCGAACGCGGTAAGGAATGCGCAGCGAAAGGGATGTGCCAGGCCATGCCACCAAGCCGGGCACGGGCAAATCGCGCACCGCCAGTCCCGCGTTGTGGCGCAGCAGATCGCCCGGTCCTATGGCATGGGCGTGGGCCAAGGCGCCGAGAGGCTCTGCATCCAGGCCTGTGGTCAGCGTGGTTTTGAGCAAAAGCGCCGAACCTGCAGGGAGCAGATCGACCGTACCGACATTGAGTCTGGCCAGCGGGCCCATGGCAATGCCGGTGGGGTTGTCCGCCAGCGTCCAGCCGGCTTCGATCAGCCTGCGGTCCACTGCCAGCGTGATACCGGGGCGGAACATGCCTGGCTTGTCTGCGTTGGCCAGGGCGACCATGGCCGCTTCAATCGGTACACCTTTGTCTGAAAAGAGGTGCGCGATGTCGTTCAGGCAGGCATCGGCGCCTGGATCGCCTTCGGCCGGAACTTGCACCGCCACGCCTTCGGCTTCGAAGACAAAACCTGGCGCCAGCAGAGCGGGGCGGGTGTAGTTGGCCGCCACCAGGCTGGCTGGAGTCAGGTGCAGCGTGGCGGCGACTACCGACAGCGGCAGGCCGCCAGTGGGTTGTGTCTGGTCGGTGGTCGGAATCGCCAACTCGATGCCGGGGTTCAACGGCAGTGAGATGTTGTTCGGGTCGGTCAGCACGGCAGCAGGGTCCAGGTCCTCGGCCACCAGCGCTGCCACGGTGCCACCGGCCACGAAAGCGGCATAGCTGGGCATCCACAGGCCCTCGGGTGGTAGGTGCACCAGGGTGCCAATCGTGCGGTCTCGAGCGGCCAGGCCCATCGCCTGCCAATCCACACCGTAATGCGAATAGACATCGGCCAGCGTGGCTGCTGCGACGGGGTCGGCCATGGCCACGCCCAGCGTTGCAGCCGCTTGGCTGAATGCGTGGCACGCTGCGGCATAGGCGCGCAGCGGCGGGATTTCCGCCGGCATTTGGATCGGCGTGCCGCCAGCCGGCTGGTTCAGCGAGGTGGCGAGGGACAGTTGCATGTCCGGCTGTACCAACTGCCACATGATGGCTTCGAAGCGGGTTGCGACTTCGCTGGCCATGGCTGCCGCCGCATCGCCCGCCGCTGTGGGTGCGGGCAGCAGGCCTTCGGGACGCATGGCGATGTTCACCGCCAATGTGGCGCCCGTTGTCTCGGCACTGGCAGGCAAAAAACGCCATGCCATGGTGGTGCTTGGCCAGGATGCAATGCCCAGCACGGCATCGCTGTAGCCGACCGGCGTGCTGTCGGTGTCGGCCTTTGCATCGCTCGATGGGGCGGTGGCTTGGGAGGGAGAGGGCGGAGAGTTCACTGCGGCGCTCATGGTCGCGCGTCCCCTGGCGCTGTCAGGCTGGCCGAGACGGCCGATGCAACTGCCTTGGATGCAGTGCTGCTGCGCAATATATCTTGGAAGCTCTGCACCACCTTCGGGAAATGGGTGGCACGCTGAGAGCCGGCACCAAGATGCCTGCCCGGCCAAACTTCAGCAAGCCCCTTTCACCAAGCCGTCTCTTGACCCTGCAGCGCACGCCGGGCCATCAGGAAGGTGGCTGCATTCCAGCTTTGCCCGGCCATGCCGAGCGGCGCCAGCGTGCGGCCGTGGAACCACTCGGTGAAGCGCCAATTGTTGAGTTCGTTCGTGCGCGCCAGCTTGACCAGTTCGGCCCAGCCTTCTGCTTGCAGGCCCACCTTCGTCAGTGCCATGACCCAGAAAGCACCGACGAAGGGCCAGATACCTCCGTTGTGGTATTGGTGCGCAAGGTTCTGTCGATGCCGTCCCATGTAGGCTCGCCAGAGATCGTGCTGTTCCGACAGAGGATGCAGCACCACCCGCACCGGATAAGGATCGCTGGCCCGCGCGGCCCCGATCGCGTTCGTGATGCTGTGCGACATGGCCTCGTCGGCCAGGCCGCATTGGATGGCCAGCAAATTGCCGAACACATCGCCTTCGTCCCCCACGACCGCCAGATTCACGAAGCTCAGGTAGAGCCCACGATCCCGGCGGCCACGGCGCGCATAGTGCTGCAGCAGGCGCGCACGGTGGTACTGGTGCAGATCGCGCTGGAACGGATTGAAGAGATGGTTGAAGTGGTGCTGCGTCTCGTCTGCATGGCACAGCGCGAAGCGGCGCTTGACGTCAAACCACAGCGCGTTGGTGTAGAGCACGTACCCCGAGCGCGGCATGATGTCCGCCCAGTCGCTTGCCTCGTTCTGCTGCAAGAGGCGAAAGTGCTGATGCTCTTGTGCCAGCAGCCATCCGATCGCTCGGTCGACTTCGCTGGCCCAGTGGTCCGCCCCCACCTCACCATGGCGCCGCACGTGGTCCACCGCGATCAGCCACCACAGCGTGGCGTCAATGCAACCCAGGTACCAGAAGTCCGCATCATGGCCTTCCGGATCTACGTACTTGGGAATCTGCCCGTTAGGCGCCTGCTTCACTGCCAGCGCATCCAGGCTGGCCACAGCGCCTTGTTCGAGCGCCTGCACTCCGCTGCCGCACATGGCCATCACGCAGATCGCTGCATCCCGCCCGAAGATGCGCGTGTAGCGTCGCGCCTCTGCAGCCGCAGTGCGGCTTGCCGCCAAAATGCCGTGTTGGGTGAGGTTGCTCTCCAGCAGCGTCAGCGCAGCTTCCGAGCAGGTTTCAATCAAGGCGAGCGAGGACGGATCAAGGGTATGGTCGGACATGGGCAGTTCAGATGCCAAAGTGAACGATGCGTGGATTTTGCCGATCGTGGCGAGCGCTGACCCTTTCTCCTTTTGCGCGGCACATCGCTGCAAATCAACGGAAACGACAATCCATCCTATGCCAAACCAATCGAAGCGGGCGAATAACCACGATGGATTCGTTCTTGTGCGGGGCGCACGGGAACACAACCTGAAAAATGTGGATGTCGAGATTCCCCGCAATGCCATCGTGGTGTTCACCGGCGTCTCGGGCTCCGGTAAATCCTCGCTGGCGTTCGGCACCATCTATGCGGAAGCGCAGCGCCGGTATTTTGAGTCGGTGGCGCCCTATGCGCGTCGTTTGATCGACCAAGTGGGCGTGCCTCAGGTCGATGCCATCGAGGGTTTGCCGCCCGCTGTGGCCCTCCAGCAGCAAAGGGGCACGCCCACCGCACGATCTTCCGTGGGCAGCGTGACCACTATTTCCAGCCTGGTACGCATGCTGTACTCCCGCGCTGGAACCTACCCAGCCAGACAGCCTATGCTGTATGCGGAAGACTTTTCGCCCAACACCCCACAGGGCGCTTGTCCGCACTGCCACGGCTTGGGCCGCATCTACGAGGTGACCGAGGCTTCGATGGTGCCCGACGATTCACTCACCCTGCGCGAGCGGGCTGTGGCGGCTTGGCCCAGCGCCTGGCAAGGGCAGAACCTGCGCGATATCCTGACCACGCTGGGGCATGACGTCGATGTGCCTTGGCGAGATCTGCCGCGCAAGACGCGGAACTGGATTCTCTTCACCGATGAGCAGCCGACAGTCCCTGTGTACGCAGGCTTCACGATGGAGGAGGTACGCCGGGCGCGACGTGCCAAGCAGCAGCCCAGCTACATGGGCACCTTCACCGGCGCTCGCCGCTACGTGATGCAGACTTTCGCCACCAGCCAGAGCGCCATGATGAAGCGCAAGGTGGCCCAGTTCATGGTGGGGACGCCCTGTCCCGTGTGCCATGGAAAACGGCTCAAGCCGGAGGCCCTGTCCGTCACTTTTTGCGGACTGGACATCGGCGACCTCGCGCACCTGTCCCTGTCCGCATTGGCCGATGTACTCGGGCCGGTGGCAGAGGGTTCGCCATCCGGTGGGCCCTCGGAACATGCAGGCGCCAGCTTGTCGAAAGCGGCTCGCATGCGTGCGGCCGCAAAGCGCGAAGCGGCCGGAGCTCCGGGCCACGCGGGCGCGTCCGACATCCGCCGTACGCCCAACCTGTCGGCGGAGAAGCAATTGGCCGCTCAGCGCATTTCGCAAGAGCTACTTTCCCGTGTTCGCGCATTGACGGACCTCGGACTGGGCTATCTGTCGCTCGATCGCGCCACACCTACCCTGTCGCCCGGCGAGTTGCAGCGGTTGCGTCTGGCGACCCAGCTCGCATCGCAACTCTTCGGGGTCGTGTATGTGCTCGACGAGCCTTCTGCAGGCCTGCATCCCGCCGACAGCGCATCGTTGCTCACGGCGCTGGAGCGTCTGAAAGCCGCCGGCAACTCCATCTTCGTGGTGGAGCACGACATCGCCACCATGCGCCGTGCCGACTGGCTGGTGGATGTGGGACCGGACGCCGGAGAGCATGGTGGGCAGGTGCTCTACAGCGGCCCACCGCCAGGATTGGCCTGCGTGCCGCACTCCCATACGCGCCGGTATCTGTTCGACGACGCTGCACGTGATCGCCGCGTTCAGCGATCACCGCAAGCCTGGCTGACATTGGAGGATGTGCATCGGCACAATTTGCATGGTGTGGATGCGGCTTTCCCCATCGGCTGCCTGACCGCCGTAACCGGTGTTTCAGGGTCAGGCAAGTCGAGTCTGGTCAGCCAAGCGCTCCTGGAACTGGTCAGCGCCCATTTGGGGCAGCCCATGCCGACGCCCGAGGACGGTGGCATGCCGGAAGGACCGCCCGATGCGGCTGCTGGCGATGATGATCCGGGCGCTACTCTTGAGTTGGGTGGAGCCATTCTCACCGTGGGCCGACTGGGTGGCGCAACCGATCAGGTGCGCAGGCTGGTGCGGGTGGATCAGAAACCCATTGGACGCACGCCCCGCTCCAATTTGGCCACTTACACGGGCCTTTTCGATGCCGTGCGAAAGTTGTTTGCGGCCACACCTGCTGCACGAAAGAAGCAGTACGACGCAGGGCGGTTTTCGTTCAATGTCGCGAAAGGTCGGTGCCCCACCTGTGAGGGCGAAGGTTTCGTCAGCGTGGAGTTGCTCTTTCTGCCCAGTGTCTATGCGCCTTGCCCCACTTGTCACGGAGCACGCTATAACCCCCAGACATTGGCCATTACCTGGAACGGACTGTCGATTGCCGACGTGCTGGCACTTACCGTGGACGCAGCATGCGATACCTTCGTGGACGAACCCACTGTTTTCCGGTCTTTGCAAGTCCTGCGCGACATCGGTCTCGGCTACCTGCGCCTTGGCCAGCCCGCCACGGAACTGTCGGGTGGCGAAGCACAACGCATCAAGCTCGCCACCGAATTACAGCGCACGCAACGCGGGCACACGCTGTATGTGCTGGACGAGCCGACCACCGGTTTGCATCCAGCCGATGTGGACCGCCTGCTGTCCCAGTTGGATGCTCTCGTGCAGGCAGGCAACACGGTGGTAGTGGTTGAGCATGACATGCATTTCGTCGCCTCTAGCGATTGGGTGATCGACATCGGTCCGGGGGCAGGCGCCCAGGGCGGTTGCATCGTGGTGAGCGGAACTCCGGCGGAGGTGGCACTCTGTGCAGAGTCTCGCACCGCCGCCTACCTGAAAGCGGTGTTGGGAGTGATCACAACTGAAGCCTAAGCCAGCAGGAACCCATGAGCAACGGCAGGATGCACCGCCCCGCTTAACCGCGTGATGGGGTGGTTGTGCTACCTGTCGTCTTGCGAGACTGGTATTTTTTCCAGAGATAGCCAGCGACAGCCATGAGAATCATTTTTCGCATCGGAAGACTCCGTTTGATCAAGCCCAGAGCTTCCATGCGTTGTCAGCCACGCCTTGTAGGAAGTCCGGGCGAGGCCATGTCGTCTTCTGCGGAATGCACTGATCCTTGTGTGAGGGGGTGAACGAGAGGTTGGGCTTGTCGAGCCCGCTCACGGCAGCAGAGTGAACGCACTGGCTTGGAGGGTCTCCCATCAATGCTGCTGCGCTGAATCCAGCAGCCAACTCCTAAAGGTCTGCAGGGTCGGTGATTGCACTGACTCTTCCGGATAAACGAGGTAGTAGCCCTTGGGGCTGCGCCATGTGCGCGAAGACAGGCGCACAAGCCGCGTGGCCTGCACCATGTCGTCGGCCATGTAGTCCGGCAGCAAGACCACGCCCAGGCCCGCCACAGCGGCATTCAGTGCCATGGACATGATCTCAAAGCGGGGGCCGGCGCGGCCGGGGTCAGCGTCGATTTGCTCTGCCAGAAACCACTGCTCCCACGCATCCGGCAGTGTGTGGTGATGCAGCAGCCCCGAACCGGGCGTTGCTGCCCCGATCTGCGCGCCGTGGCGCGCCACCCAGGCGGGGGCGGCATAGGGTGCGAGGTCCAGTGCCGCCACGAAGTCGCAGCACAGGCCGGCGCGCTGGCCATCGCCGAATTCTAAGGAAGCATCAATGGTGCCAGTCTTGAAATCGGCGGGGCCCACGCGTGTGCTCAAGCTCAGCGTAATTTCTCCATGCGCCCGGGTGAATGCAGGCAGGCGGGGGATGAGCCAATACGCACCGATCGAAGCGCCCACCGACAAAGCCAACCCGCCGCCGCGCCCTTTGAACGCCATCACATTGACCGTGGCCCGCTCCAGGCGCTGAAGCAATGGCGCAATCTCCTCGAGGTAGTAGCGTCCGGCATCGGTGGTGATCAGCGATTCACGCCGCCTAACGAACAGACGCACGTTCAGCCGTGATTCCAAGGCCTGTATCTGCCGGCTCACCGCGCCCTGGGTGAGGTGCAATTCCTGGGCTGCGGCAGTGAACGAGCCGAGGCGCGCGCTGGCCTCCAGGCATAGCAGGGACATGGTGGATGGAGCACGGTACATGAAGGGAAACCATGAGCAATGCACATGCCGGCAGCAAGATGCACCTGGAAGGGGTCAAAGATCACCGCAATAGTGCATGAGAAAAAGACATGGTATCCCCAGCAAACATGGTTTGTGCCAAGCCAGATCGATTTCTAGCATTCATGCGGTTGAATCCAACGAACTGAAGGAATGCACCGATGAACGCTCCGCTCCGCCCCGCATCCCTGTCGCGCCGCCGCTGGCTGCAGACGGTCTCTCTCACCCCCTC
This sequence comes from Acidovorax sp. KNOB132, assembly GCF_057541515.1. Lineage (NCBI taxonomy): Bacteria > Pseudomonadati > Pseudomonadota > Betaproteobacteria > Burkholderiales > Comamonadaceae > Acidovorax > Acidovorax sp. KNOB132. The sequence continues at coordinate 6,126 of NZ_BAAJYT010000034.1, read as the reverse complement.
CGTCGCACTGTTGCCGGATTCGACCCGGGCGGCGCCAGGGTATCCCGATCGTCCCATTCGCCTGGTCGTGCCATCGGCCGCAGGCGGTTCTCCGGATGCCGTCTGCCGCATCCTGACGAACGAGTTGCCCAAAGCACTGGGCCAGCCCTTCGTGGTGGACAACAAGCCCGGTGCCAGCGGCAATATCGGCATGGCCGACGTGTTTCGTGCCCCTGCAGACGGCTATACGCTGGGCTATGCCAACGTGGGCACCCTGGCCATCAACAAGGCCCTGTATTCCAAGCTTCCTTACGACCCTGACGCTCTGGTTTCCATCGGTTTGATCGGCTTCGTGCAGAACGCGCTGGTGGTGCGCAAAGACCTGCCCGTGCAGAGCGTGAAGGACCTCATCGCGCTTGCGCGCGCCAAGCCCGGGGAGTTGACGGTGGCTTCGGGCGGCAGCGGTACCACGGGGCACCTGAGCGGCGAGTTGTTCAAGGCATCGACCCAGGTGTCGATGACGCACATCCCCTACAAGGGCAGCCCGCAGGCCATCACTGACCTGATGGGCGGCGTGGTGGACCTGATGTTCGACAACCTCAGCTCCATTCTTCCGCACATCCAGTCGGGCCGGGTGCGCGTGCTGGCCGTGACAGGCGCCGCGCGCAGTCCGCAACTGCCGCAGGTGCCCACCGTGGCAGAGGCCGGCGTGCAGGGTTACGAGACCGTGGGCTGGGGTGGCATCGTCGCCCCGCCTAGCACGCCCAGCGCGATTGCCGCCCAGCTCAACAAGGCCCTCAATGACGCTATTCGCCTGCCCCCCGTGCAAGAGAAATACGCGGCCCTCGGCTTCGAACTGACGCCTGGTCCTCCTGAGCGCCTGATCGAGCGGGCCCGAAAGGAATCACCAATGTGGGCAGACGTCGTCAAGCGCTCTGGTGCCCAGGTGGGGTGAGGCAGGCCATGTTCGATCTCCTCATTTTCGGAGGCACCGTCGTGGATGGCAGCGGAGCGGCTCGTCGGCAGGCCGACGTCGGCATTGCAGGCGGGCGCATTCTCGCCGTTGGCGACCTCTCAGCACAGCCTGCCCGCCAACGCCACGACGCTGTCGGGCGCATCGTGTGCCCCGGCTTCATCGACGTCCATACCCATGATGATCGGTTGTTGCTCACATCACCGGCCGGCCCCCATCCCAAGCTCACGCAAGGCGTGACCACAGTGGTCACCGGAAATTGCGGGATCAGCCTGGCGCCGCTTCTGAGCAATGAGACACCGCCAGCACCACTGGACCTGCTTGGCGCGGACGACTGGCGGTATGACCGGTTCGGTGACTACCTCGATGCACTGGAGGCCGCGGGGCCGGCGCTGAATGCGGCATGCCTGGTGGGGCACTCCACTTTGCGGGTGCGCCATGTGCCGGACCTGCGTCGACCGGCCACCCCGCCCGAAGCTGAGCGCATGGCCAGGGATCTGGCCGAAGGATTGGATGCGGGCGCTTTCGGCTTGTCCACCGGGCTTTACTACCCTCCCGCCCGGGCGGCCACGGCAGAAGAGGTGATTGCGGTGGGCGCTCCGCTTTCGGCGGCGCAGGGCCTGATCACGATGCATATCCGCGACGAGGCAGATGCCATTGACGATGCATTGCGCGAAGCCTTGCACATTGGCCAGGCGCTAGGGGTGAGCACTGTGCTGTCGCATCACAAGTTGATTGGCCAACGCAACCATGGGCGCTCGGTGAACACCCTGGCCATGGTCGACACCGCCGCGCTGTCGCAGCCCGTTTGTATGGACTGCTATCCCTACAACGCTTCGTCCACCATGCTGCTGGCCAGCCGCGTCGGGCAGTCCCGGGAGGTTCTCGTGACTTGGTCTGTTGGCGATCCATCGGCGGCTGGGAAATCGCTGTTTGCAATGGCGCGCGAACGGGGCTGTTCCCCCGAATCCTTGGTGGAGCCGTTGTCTCCCGCGGGTGCGGTGTACTTTGCCATGCATGAAGATGATGTGCGCCGCATCCTCCGACACCCTTTGACGATGGTCGGCTCGGACGGACTGGCCCACGATGCGGTGCCGCATCCTCGTCTATGGGGAACCTTCCCCCGCGTACTGGGGCATTACGCGCGCGACCAGCGCCTGTTTTCTCTCGAAACAGCGGTGCACAAGATGACTGGGTTGAGCGCCCGCCGCTTCGGACTGCGCGACCGGGGGGTGATTGCCCAGGGTCATGCGGCGGACATCGTGGTGTTCGATGAGACGTGCATCGCGGACCGTGCCACGTTCGAGCAGCCTACCGCACCCAGCGCAGGCATTGATGCAGTGTTCATCAATGGCCAGCTGGCTTGCGCGCATGGCCATACCGTCAATGCGCATGCAGGTCAGGTGTTGCGGCGACAAAGCTCGTTCTGATTTCCGAACGCAGGAAGCCACTTGGTTGGCGGGCATGCCAAGCGCGTCCGGGCGATTGATTGACTGGAGGCTGGATGGCTCTGCCGCGTCGCCGCACCACGAGCGTGGATGTTTCTGTCGATGTGATTAAGCAGTTTCGCCCATTTTTATCAAATACCGATAATTGATTTAATCAACTCCTTCAATAATTGCATCTGATAAGAATTCATAAGAAGTTTTTTTCTCGTGTCCGATAAGACATTCTTTGTGGTTATGTGAATAAAGAATCTCAAATATTTATCGATGCTGTAAGTAAAAAATACTTTGGTGCGTGAAGCATTGATCGTTAGCAGAAGGGGGCCTGAATCTCATCTCGGAGTACTCATGGCCTGTGTGCGATATGGAATGGTGGAACGGGCAGTGATTGATCATTATATTTTTCTATTGGTAACGGCTTTTTGTGGAATTGCGTTTGAAGGGATTATTCACTGTTTGAATAATAAGGGTAAACCCTTACATTGAAAGCGAACACCCCTAATAGACTTTTTGAAAATAAATGTGTCGGCTCAAAATAAACAGCCGTAATGGACAGGGACGGGAGGGATTCATGTCATTGAATCAATGGAGAGGGTGGGCGCAGCGTATGGGCGTGATTTGGAAGGCGCGTCATTGCATGGGCGTCCAAGGTGCTGGGAGGCCGGGGTTGCGTCTGCGGGCGTGCATTCAAAAAAGCGACGTCGGACGCCGCAGAATGTTTCCACCCGCGGGCCATGGGAGGGCTTGGTCTTGCTCCGCCTACCGGCGCCCCCACGCGAGTAAACGCTCCGGTGTCTTTGGCGCATTGGATGTGTGTGGATGTTTTTGCCTCACGCCGCTGCAACGCGCCACTGCTCCGCCATGCGGCGGGGGCGAGGCCGGCTGGCCGGTGCATTCAGGCGGTTTTCCAGGGCGGCGGTGAAGGGCTTTCTTCCCTTGATCTCGAACGTCGACTAAGCCCGGCAGGCGCGGGCCGCCAAGGCCGCGCGATGCCGGCACGTTCCACACCCGGCCGGCTCTGGCCGGCCAGCGCGATCTCAGGCTCTTGCGAGCCTGCCAATAACGATTTCAAGAGCGACATACGTCCGTGCGGTGCAGGTGCGGATGCTGACTTTCGTCCATACGACAGGGAGAATTGCATGAATACGGTCGATCAATCCGGTGGCTCCGCCGAGCTCATGGCAGGCCAGATGGCCATGTGGCTGGGGTCTCAGTTCGCTTCGGCAGACACCAACTTCAATTTGGCTGAGGCCATCGACATCGAGGGAGACATCGATCCCGCATTGTTCGCCGAGGCGGTGCGCCGAGTCACCGAGGAAGCCGAGGCCACGCGGCTCAACTTTCTCGATGCGGGGCAAGGCCCGAAGCAGGTGCTCGCACCGACCTTCAATGGAGAGTTGCCCTTCCTCGATTTCAGCGGCGAGGCCGACCCGATGGCCGCAGCGCAGGCATGGATGCAGGCTGATTTCAGTCATCGGGCAGAACTGGCATCAGGGCAGTTGTGGCTCTGCGCGCTGATCCGACTCGCGCCAGGGCGGCATGTCTGCTATCAGCGCAGCCACCATATCCTGCTGGATGGTTTCGGTGGCGGCCTGGTGGCGCGGCGCATTGCGGATATCTACACGGCGCTGGCCCAGGGGAACACCATTCCTGAAACCTCGCGACTTGCACCGATGGCACAGTTGGCCGAAGAGGAGCGCGCCTACCGTGAATCCGGTCGGTTTCCGAGGGACCGCCAATACTGGATGGAGCGCTTTGCTGACGTGCCGGAACCCTTGACCCTGGCGTCGCGTCAGTCGGTGAACATCGGCGGCCTGCTGCGCCAGACCGTGCACCTGCCGGCCGCCAGCGTTCAAGCGCTTCATGCCATCGGCCAGGCCTGGGGAAGCACGCTGCCTCAGATCCTGATCGCCACGACGGCTGCCTATCTCTATCGCACCACGGGGGTTGAAGACATGGTGATCGGCATCCCGGTCACCGCGCGGCACAACGAGCGCATGCGACGGGTTCCTGCCATGGTGGCGAATGCATTGCCGCTGCGCCTGTCCATGCGCCCTGACCTTTCCTTCCCTGAGCTCGTTCGCGAAGTGGGCCGCCAGATGCGCCAGATCCTGCGGCACCAGTGCTATCGCTACGAGACCCTGCGGGGTGATTTGAATCTTCTGCTGAACCACCGGCAACTCTTCACCACGGTCGTCAATGTGGAGCCTTTCGACTACGACTTCCGTTTTGCGGGGCACGTGGCCAAACCACGTAATCTTTCCAACGGAACGGCAGAGGATCTGGGCATCTTTCTGTACGAGCGCGGCAACGGCCAGGATCTGCAGATCGATTTCGATGCGAATCCAGCGCTGTACACCGCACAGACCCTGGCCGAGCATCAGCGGCGGCTGCTGACGCTCATGGCGGCCGTGATCGAGCGGCCGGATCAGGCCATCGGACGCATCGAGTTGCTGGGCGCACAGGAGCGCCAACAGGTGCTGGCGGGTTGGAATGACACGGAGCAGGCGGTGCCCGACATTCACCTGTCGACCTGCATTGAGGCTGGTTTGCTGGCTGACCCCCAAGCCACTGCCTTGCGGTTCGAGGACCAAGTGCTGAGCCGTGGTGAACTGGATCAAAGGGCGAATCGGTTGGCGCACCTGCTGCGTGCGCGTGGCGCAGGGCCGGAGCGTGTTGTGGCAATCGCCGTGCCGCGGTCGCTGGATCTCATGGTGGCCTTGCTGGCCATTCTGAAAACCGGGGCCGCCTATTTGCCGGTTGATCCGGACTTTCCGGCGGATCGCATTGCCTACATGCTGGGCGATGCCCGGCCGGTATGCCTTGTCACGACCAAGTCTTTAGCGCAAACCCTGGCCGCACCAGTGTCGTTTGTGCTGTTCGATGACCCGGAAACCATCGACGAATTGGGCAGACATCCCGAGACCCGCCCGGAGCCGCTGGGAACGCTTGACACGGCGCAGCCGGCCTATGTGATCTACACGTCTGGATCGACCGGAAATCCGAAGGGGGTCGCTGTATCGCACCGTGCCATCGTCAACCGGCTCCGGTGGATGCAGAACCAATATGGCCTGCAAGCCGATGACCGAGTGCTGCAGAAGACCCCTTCCAGCTTCGATGTGTCGGTGTGGGAGTTCTTCTGGCCCCTGATCGACGGCGCCACGCTGGTGCTTGCCAAGCCGGGAGGGCATAAGGATGCAGCCTACCTGGCCGAGATCATCGTTCGCGAAGGCATCACCACCCTGCATTTCGTGCCCTCGATGCTGGAGGTCTTCCTGCTGGAGCCGGCAGCATCCGCCTGTGCCAGCCTGCGGCGCGTGGTCTGCAGCGGCGAGGCCCTGTCGTCTGCGCTGGCAGGCAAATTTCACCAGCAGTTGGGATGTGAACTGCACAACTTGTACGGTCCCACGGAGGCGGCTGTCGATGTGACTGCATGGGCCTGCCCAAGCACGCCGCTGATGGAGCCGGGTTCGGAGGGCGTACCCATCGGCCACCCCATCTGGAACACGCAAATGGTGGTGCTGGACAGTGGACTCCAGCCGGTGCCCCGTGGGGGGTGACGGGGCGAGTTTGTACATCGCGGGCATGGGCCTGGCGCGGGGGCTACCTGGGCCCGCCCGGTGCTGAGCGCAGAGCGCTTTGTGGCCAATCCGCATGGCGGTCCGGGCAGCCGCATGTACCGCACAGGCGATCTGGCGCGCTGGCGCACCGACGGCAGTCTGGACTTCC
>NZ_BAAJYT010000033.1:0-30946 GCF_057541515.1 Acidovorax sp. KNOB132 | reverse complement strand
TGCGCGCCCCTGTCGCTTTTTTGCCGGGGCGGACGCCGGCGCGGCAGGCGCCACCACCGGCAAGGGCGGTGCGCCGGGCCGCGGCGGCCTGCAGGCGATCTCGGACTTCATGGAGGCCAACGTGCCGCCGGCCGAACGCGAGCGGGCGGGCGAGGTGCTGATCCGCATCCTGAACGGCGCGCTGTTCGAGCTGGCCCAGCTGACGCGCGAGCGTGCGGGCCTCAAACCCCTGGCGCAGAGCGATGCCACCCAGGCGTTCATGACGCAGGCGGTGCTGTCGCTCAGCGACGCGCAGGCCTACCCCGTGCCCCTGGCGTTCGAGCTCAAGGACTTCACCCAGGTGCAGGCGAGTGTCTTCCAGGTGGCCCGCGCGCCGGGCAAGAACATCGTGTACCTTGGCTGCGCGCTGCTGATCATTGGCGTGTTTTCGATGCTCTACGTGCGCGAACGGCGCCTGTGGGTGTGGCTGGTGCCCCAGGACGGGGGCGCCCAGGCCACCATGGCGCTGTCGAGCAACCGCAAGACCCTGGACGGCGACCGCGAGTTCGCCCGGCTCACCGACAAACTCATCGGGGCGCGGCCCCACGGAGACACCGCATGAACACCGCCGCCACGGACGCTGCCCGCGATCGCACGGATCGCGCCGACCGCACCATCACCCTGAACGAGGGGTTCCTGGCCCGGCGCAATGCCTTCGACTGGGTCTTCGCCGCGCTGGTCGCGGCGGGCGGGCTGTTCGCGCTGCAGCGCTACGGCGCGTTCATGGATGTCTACGAAAAAGGCATCCTGCTGGGCGCCATTCCCTGCACCGTGTGGCTGGGCTGGTTCTGGCGGCCGCTGCGGGTACTGATGGTGGTGGTGGCGGCCTTCGCCCTGGCGGCCATCGGCCTGTACCAGCAGGACGGCGCCGGCAGCCTGGCGCGCGCCGACACGGTGTTCGGCCTCAAGTATTTCCTGTCCAGCCAGTCGGCCATCCTGTGGATGAGCATGCTGTTCTTCATGAGCACGGCGTTCTACTGGATCGGCATGTTCTCCCGCGGCGAGGGCCGCACCCTGTCGCTGCTGGGCTCGCGCCTGGCGTGGGTGGGCATCGGCATGGCGCTCATCGGCACGCTGGTGCGCTGGTACGAGAGCTACCTCATCGGCGCCGACGTGGGCCACATCCCGGTCAGCAACCTGTACGAGGTGTTCGTGCTGTTTTGCTGGATGACCGCGGCCTTCTACCTCTATTACGAGGCGCAGTACGAGACCCGCGCGCTGGGCGGCTTCGTCATGCTGGTGGTCAGCGCCGCCGTGGGCTTTCTGCTCTGGTACACCGTGGTGCGCGAGGCGCACGAGATCCAGCCCCTGGTGCCGGCCCTGAAGAGCTGGTGGATGAAGCTGCACGTGCCCGCCAACTTCATCGGCTACGGCACCTTCGCGCTGTCGGCCATGGTGGCGTTCGCCTACCTCATCAAGCAGCAGGCCGGCGAGACGCGCTGGTACAAGCTCGCGCCCCTGTGGCTGCTGGGCGTGGTGCTGTGCTTCGAGCCCATCGTGTTCCGCCAGGGCGCCACCGAGAACGGCGGCGCCTACTGGATGGTGTATTTCGGCGTGTCGGCGTTCATCGTGGCGGGCATCCTGCTGGGCCGCCGGCGCATCGCGGCCCGTCTGCCGTCGTTCGAGGTGCTGGACGATGTCATGTACAAGGCCATCGCCGTGGGCTTCGCCTTCTTCACCATCGCCACGGTGCTGGGCGCGCTCTGGGCGGCCGAGGCCTGGGGCGGCTACTGGAGCTGGGACCCCAAGGAGACCTGGGCGCTGATCGTGTGGCTCAACTACGCGGCCTGGCTGCACATGCGCCTGATGAAGGGCCTGCGCGGCACCGTGTCCGCCTGGTGGGCGCTGGTGGGGCTGGGCGTGACCACGTTCGCCTTCCTGGGCGTAAACATGTGGCTGTCGGGGCTGCACAGCTACGGAACGTTGTAGCCCACAATGAATCCTTTCGGGGCCGGTGCGCGTATAACCAGCATCGTCCCCCCGAACCACAAGGATTCCCCATGCCGATTCCCCGCAGAGACAACGGCTTCATCCACGCCGCCAGCAGCGAAATCACCCCCCGCGCCGTCTACGAAGGCCGGCGAGACCTCATCAAGCTCATGGCCGGCGGCGCTGCCGGGGCGGCCCTGGCCACCTGGGCCGCACGCGATGCCGGCGCCCAGGCCGCGCGTCCGGGCAAGCTGGCGGCCCTGGCCGGCGGCAAATCGGCGGTGGCGGGCGCCAACACCATGGAAAAGGTGACCGACTACAAGGACGCCAGCACCTACAACAACTACTACGAGTTCGGCGTGGACAAGGCCGACCCGGCCCGCAACGCCCACACCCTGAAGACCACGCCCTGGACGGTCGAGGTCGAGGGGCTGGTCAACAAGCCGGGCAAGTTCGGCATCGAGGACCTCATCAAGCTCAGCGCCCAGGAAGAGCGCATCTACCGCCTGCGCTGCGTCGAGGGCTGGTCCATGGTGATTCCGTGGGTGGGCTACTCGCTGGCCGAGCTGCTCAAGCGCGTGGAGCCGCAGGGCAGCGCCAAGTACGTGGAGTTCGTCACGCTGGCCGACAAGAAGACCATGCCCTTCGTCGGCTCCGCCGTGCTCGACTGGCCCTACACCGAGGGGCTGCGCATGGACGAGGCCATGCACCCGCTCACGCTGCTCACCTTCGGCATGTACGGCGAGGTGCTGCCCAACCAGAACGGCGCGCCGGTGCGGCTGGTGGTGCCCTGGAAGTACGGCTTCAAGAGTGCCAAGAGCATCGTCAAGATCCGCCTGACCGACAAGGAGCCGGGCACGGCCTGGAACAAGGCCGCCAAGCAGGAATACGGCTTTTATTCCAACGTGAACCCGAACGTGGACCACCCGCGCTGGAGCCAGGCCACCGAGCGGCGCATCGGCGAGGACGGCCTGTTCGCCAAGAAACGCAAGACGCTGATGTTCAACGGCTACGAGGCCCAGGTGGCCTCGCTGTACGCCGGCATGGACCTGAAGAAGTTCTACTGACCCGCCCCGCGTCCAACATCCCGCCGCCAGCGCCTTCGAGGGCCGCCGCCATGAAAAAACTGCTGATGCATCCCGCCGCCAAGCCGGTGGTGTTCGCCCTGTGCCTGCTGCCGCTGGCGTGGCTGGTGTTCGGCGCCGCCACCGACCGGCTCGGCCCCAACCCGGCCGAGGCGCTGATCCGCGAGAGTGGCGACTGGGCGCTGCGGGCCCTGTGCCTGGCGCTGGCGGTGACGCCGCTGCGCGTCATCACGGGCACGCCGGCCCTGGCGCGCTTTCGGCGCATGCTGGGGCTGTTCGTGTATTTCTATGCGGTGCTGCACCTCGTGGCCTACGCCTGGCTGGACATGGGCTTCGACTGGCCGGAGATCGTGTACGACATCGGCAAGCGGCCTTTCATCCTGGTGGGCACGCTGGCCATCGTGCTGCTCACGCTGCTGGCGGCCACGTCGTTCAATCGCGCCATCCGCTGGCTGGGCGCCAAGCGCTGGCAGGCGCTGCATCGGATCGTCTATGCGGTCGCGGGGCTGGCGCTGCTGCACTTTTTCTGGATGCGCGCGGGCAAGAACAACTTCGCCGAGGTGGCGGTGTACGCGGCCATCCTGGGCACGCTGCTGGGCTGGCGCGTGTGGAAGCGCTACGCCCGGCGCCCGGTGGCCGCCCGCACGGCATGATGCTATTAAAATAATAGCAATATGCCCTAGTACTGATTGTGCTGGAGGCCTTTTTGGCTAGGATCGCCCCTGCACGGCGTGCAGGGCCGGACGCACCTGCCGGGTGGCCGGGTCGATGAAGGCCGTGGGGAACTGGTAGGCCCGGTCGTCGAACAGGTCGATGCCGCACATCAGGTTCTCGATCCAGTCGAAGAAATCGCCGATGGCCTTCGGCCCCATGATCGGCGCGCCGTGCTGGGGCACCAGCATGGCGATGTCCATCTGCCGCACCATGCGCACCCACAGCCGCAGGATCTTGTTGGACACCATGTAGCGGCGGTGGAACCCTTCCATGCGCGGAATGTGCGGCGCCAGATCGGTCACGGGCTCGCGCGCCTCGGTGCCCGAGGTCATCGACACGCCCAGGTCCCCCGTGAAGAGGATGCGGCTGACCGGGTCGTAGAAGTGGAAGTTGCCCTCGGAGTGCATGAAGTGCGCTGGCAGCAGCACCAGCTCGTGCCGCCCCAGCGGCAGGTGGCCGCCGCCGTCCGGCACGCCGATCACCCGGTTCTCCGTCTTGCCGACCTTGGTGAAATGCGGCGCGAAGCGCTCCCACACGCGCGAGATCACCAGCGTGGCTTTGGTGCTGGTCATCCAGCGGTCGAGCGAGGCGATGATGTCCGGGTCGGCATGCGAGGCGATCAGGTACGACAGCTTGTGCGGCGGGAAATGCTTGGACATTCCCATGAACAGTTCGTTGAAGGCGAGGTTGCCGCCCGGGTCGATGATGGCGCCCGTGTCGCCGTCCACGATCAGGAATTGATTGGCCTGAACGGCCTGCCCGTCCTCCTCGATGAGGTCGGAGAACATCAGGCAGGCGTGGTGCTTGTCTCGGTACAGTTCCAGCGGTTCCAGGGCCATGGCATGCAGCATTCTTGAAAAATGCCAATGTAGGCCGCCCCCCGTGCCCAGGGCTTGATGCGAATCAAGCGTTGGCCAGTCAGCCCACCAGTTTCTCGTGGCGGAAGGTGTCGGCCGCCGATTCGCGCGCGCGGATCAGGTGGGCCTGCGTGCCATCCACCAGCACTTCGGCCGGGCGGGCGCGCGTGTTGTAGTTGCTGCCCATCGAGCTGCAATACGCGCCGGCCGACAGCACGGCCAGGTGGTCGCCCGGCTGCACCGCCAGCGTGCGGTCGCGGCCGATCCAGTCGCCGCTCTCGCACACCGGGCCCACCACGTCGTACACCCCGGCCGCTGCGCCGGCCGCGGCCGCCTGCACGGGCACGATGGCGTGGAACGCCTGGTACATCGCGGGGCGCGGCAGGTCGTTCATCGCCGCATCGACGATGCAGAAGTTCTTCTGCTCGCCGGGCTTCACGTACAGCACCTCGGTCACGCACACCCCGGCATTGCCCACCAGCGAGCGGCCGGGCTCGATCATGAAATGGCGGTCACCGAAGCCGCGCGCATCCAGCTTGGCCAGCAGCTTGGCCCACAGCGCATCGGCGGCCGGTGGCGTGTCGCCGTTGTAGTCGATGCCCAGGCCGCCGCCGAAGTCGATGTGGTGGATCGGAATGCCTGCGGCCTCGATCTCCTCGATCAGGTCGAGCAGTCGATCGGTCGCGTCGAGGTAGGGTGTCTCGTCGGTGATCTGCGAGCCGATGTGGAAGTCGATGCCGGCCACCTTCAGCCCCGGCAGCGATGCGGCATGCTGGTAGGCCGCGACGATGCGCTCGTGTGCCACGCCGAACTTGTTGCCCTTGAGCCCGGTGGAAATGTAGGGATGCGTCTTCGGGTCCACGTTGGGATTGACGCGGATGCTGATCGGCGCCTTCGTGCCGAAGGCCACGGCCACCTCGCTCAGCACGTCCAGTTCGGACTCGCTCTCGACGTTGAAGCAGCCGATGCCGGCCTGCAGGGCCTGCCGCATCTCGGCCCGCGTCTTGCCGACGCCCGAGAAGATGATCTTGCGCGGATCGCCGCCGGCGGCCAGCACGCGTTCCAGTTCGCCGCCGGACACGATGTCGAAACCGCAGCCCTGGCGCGCGAAAAGCTGCAGTACCGCCAGCGACGAGTTCGCCTTCATGGCGTAGCAGATCTGCACCTGGCGGCCGGCAAAGCCGCGCTGGTAGGCGGCCAGCGCGTCCAGCATGGACGCTTGCGAATAGACGTACAGCGGCGTGCCGTGCTGCCGCGCCAGGTCGGCGAGGGGGAGTTGTTCGATGAACAGTGCGTCGCCGCGGTAGGCGATGTGGGGATGGCCGGGCAGGGCAGGCAAGGTCATGGAGTCGGGGAGGAAGCGGAACGGGAGGGGGCGGTGGGGACGATCGGCGCCGGCGTGGGCGTGTCGCGCATCGGGTCCAGCGTCTGGGGCAGGGTGGCCCGCTGGCTGGCAGCGGGGTCGGTGGGTAGGTACAGCGGGCCGCGCTGGCCGCAGCCCGACAGGGCCGCCGCACTCGCAGCAAGGGCAAGCGTCCTGACTAGAATTTGCGATGCTCTCAACATCCGCCGATTCTAATGACTGACCTCGAATTCCTGGACCACGCGGAAAAGCTCCTGCTCGCTGTCGAGCAAGGCTGCGATCGCATCAACGACACCTCGGACGCCGACCTTGACGCACAACGCTCCGGAGGCATGGTGACCATCGCGTTCCAGAACGGCAGCCAGATCGTCATCAACCTGCAAAAACCGCTGCACGAAATCTGGCTGGCCGCACAGTCCGGCGGCTACCACTACCGGTTCGACGGCCAGCGCTGGATGGACACCAAGGGGGCGGGCGAGTTCTTCGAAGCCCTGGATCGCAGTGCCAGCGAGCAGTCGGGACTGGCGCTGTCTTTCGCGCCCTGAGCGCCTTCGGTCTGTAACAAAAAAGCCCTTGCGCGATGGCCGCGCAAGGGCTTTTCTTTGAGGGGCCGCGTGCCGGCGGCCCATGGGGTCAATTGCGGAACAGATCCAGGATCCGGTTGCGCTCCTCGGTCGGCGGGGGCGCCTGCGGCGGTGACCCGGGCACGGCGGCGGAGGCGTCTTCCATGCCCACGCTGGCGACACCCGCGTTGCGGGCGAACTCCTCATAGAACCATTCTCCGCCCACGTTCACCACGCCGGGCGGCACGGTGGGCTCGGCCACCGGGACGCCCTTGAGCGCGCGCTCCATGAAGCTGATCCAGATCGGCAGGCTCAGCCCGCCGCCGGTTTCGCGGCTGCCCAGGTTGCGGGGCGTGTCGTAGCCGATCCAGGTCACCGCGGCCACCGTGGGCTGGAAACCGGCGAACCAGGCATCGACGGCATCGTTGGTCGTGCCGGTCTTGCCGTACAGGTCGGGGCGCTTGAGCGTGGCCTGTGCACGCGCCGCCGTGCCGGAGCGGGTGACTTCCTGCAGCAGGCTGTCCATCACGAAGGCGTTGCGCGCATCGATCGCACGGGGGTTGTCGGAGGTGGCTGGCGGCTGGAAGTCCGACAGGATGCGGCCCTTGTGGTCGGTGACCCGGCTGATCAGGTAGGGGTTCACGCGGTAGCCGCCGTTGGCGAACACCGAATAGGCCGACACCATCTGCATGGGCGTGACCGACCCCGCGCCCAGCGCCATGGTCAGGTAGGGCGGGTGCTTTTCGGCGTCGAAGCCGAATTTGGATACCCATTCCTGGCCGTTCTTGGGGCCGACCGCCTGCAGGACGCGGATGGACACCACGTTCTTGGAGCGCGCCAGCGCGGTGCGCAAGGTCATCGGGCCGTCATACTTGCCGTCGTAGTTCTTGGGTTCCCAGGGCTGGCCGCCCGTGACGCCGGCGCTGAAGAACAGCGGGGCATCGTTCACCACGGTGGCCGGCGTGAAGCCTTTTTCCAGCGCGGCCGAGTAGATGAACGGCTTGAAGCTCGACCCTGGCTGGCGCCATGCCTGCGTCACATGGTTGAACTTGTTCTTGTCGAAATCGAAGCCGCCCACCAGGGCCTTGATCGCGCCGGTGCGCGGATCGACCGCCACCAGGGCGCCCTCGACTTCCGGCAACTGGGTGATGTCCCAGGTCTTCTTGGGGGTCTGGATCACGCGGATCACGGCGCCGCGGCGAATCTTGACGTTCGGCGGCGCCTTGTCGCTCAGGCCCGACTGGGCCGGCTTCAGCCCGTCGCCGGTGATCTCGATCGGCTCGCCGCTGGCGCGCGCCGCCACGATCTTCTTGGGCGTCACCTCCAGCACCACCGCCGACATCACGTCCCCGTTGTCGGGATGCAGGGCGAGGGTGTCGTCGATCACGTCCTCGGCTTCCTGGGCATTGGTGGGCAGGGCGACGAATTTCTCCGGCCCGCGGTAGTGCTGGCGGCGTTCGTAATCCATGATGCCCTTGCGCAAGGCGACGTACGCGGCTTCCTGGTCGCCGGCATTGAGGGTCGTGTAGACGTTGAGGCCGCGGGTGTAGGCCTCGTTGCCGTATTGGGCGAAGATGAGCTGGCGGGCCATTTCTGCCACGTATTCGGCGTGGATGCGGGTGGAATCCGGGCCGGAGCGGATCTTCAGGTCCTCTTCCTTGGCGGCGGCGGCCTCCTGCGCGGTGATGAAACCGTTCTCCTGCATGCGGTCGATGATGTACAGCTGCCGGATGCGGGCGCGCTTGGGGTTGCTGATGGGGTTGTAGGCCGAGGGGGCCTTGGGCAGCCCGGCCAGCATGGCGGCCTCTGCGATGGAGATGTTCTGCAGGGGCTTGCCGAAATAAGCCTCCGAAGCCGCCGCAAAACCGTATGCCCTGTTTCCGAGATAAATCTGATTCATGTAGATCTCGAGAATCTGGTTCTTGGTCAGCAGGTGCTCCAATTTGAAGGTCAGTAATATTTCGTAAATTTTTCGGGTAAATGTTTTCTCGGATGACAAATAAACGTTCCGGGCCACCTGCATCGTGATCGTCGAGGCGCCCTGGCTCTTCACACGGCCCATGTTGGCCAGCGCTGCGCGCACCACGCCTTTGTAGTCCACGCCACCATGCTGGAAGAAGCGTGCGTCTTCGATGGCCAGCACCGCGTTGGTCATGACCTTGGGAATGTCCTGGATGGGAGTGAGGTTGCGCCGTTCCTCGCCGAACTCTCCCAGCAAAGCGCCTTCGACCGAGTAGACCCGCATCGGCAGCTTGGGCCGATAGTCCGCCAGGTCCGAAATGTCCGGCAGGTTGGGGTAAGCCACCGCCAGCGCCACGGCGATCGTGAGCGCCACGCCCACGGCGCCGGCCGCCGCCAGCCCGAGCAACCACGCTGCGCTTCGGACAATCCAGCGCCACCATGCCGGCCGTTTCGGCGGATTCGGGTTGGGGGTCTTGTCGGTAGGTGATGACGGCATAGCGTTCCAGGAGAGAGCAACCGGCCATTATAAAAATATGGGCCTCACCCGTCTGCCAAATCACGCCAAAGGGTGGCGCACCTATACCACAGGCGCATGAATATCGGTATCGGAAGAGGCGGCAAATGAGCGTGTGCTTTTGACAACGTTCGGTCCGTAACAGCGCCGTAAAACTCTTGGCTGGCCTGCAACCTTACTGATAGCATTCATGTGAAGTGTTAAGTTTTGTTGCGTCAAATTGGCAAGTTACGGGGGCTAATCTTGATCTCTTTGGGGTCTTTGTTCAGTCGCCAGTCCGCGCCACTGCTGGGTATCGACATCAGTTCCTCGAGCGTCAAGCTGGTGGAGTTGGGGCGCGACAAGGCGGGAGGGCTGGTACTGGAGCGATGTGCGATCGAGCAGTTGGAGCGCGGTTGGATCACCGACGGCAACATCGAAAAATTCGATGAGGTCGCCGAGGCCCTGCGCCGGCTGGTCAAGAAGAGCGGCACCCGCACGAAAAACGTGGCATTGGCCTTGCCGCCATCGGCCGTCATCACCAAGCGCATCACCCTGCCCGGCGGCATGTCCGAGCAGGAGCTGGAAGTGCAGGTGGAATCCGAAGCCAACCAGTACATCCCCTTCTCGCTCGATGAAGTGAGCCTGGACTTCTGCGTGGTCGGCCCTAGCAAGAGCTCGCCCGGCGATGTCGATGTGCTGATCGCGGCGTCGCGCCGTGAAAAGGTGCAGGACCGCCAGGGCCTGGCCGAAGCGGCGGGCCTCAAGCCCGTGATCGTCGACATCGAATCGCATGCCTCCCGGCTGGCTGCGGGGCGCCTGATCGAAGCGCTGCCCAACCACGGCAACGATGCTTTGGTCGCGCTGTTCGAGGTCGGCGCATTGACCACCAGCATGCAGGTGCTTCGCAACGACGAAGTGCTGTACGACCGCGACCAGGCCTTCGGGGGAGCGCAGCTGACGCAATTGATCGTGCGGCAATACGGGTTCTCGCTGGAAGAGGCCGAAGGCAAGAAGCGCAGCGGTGACCTTCCGGACGACTACCAGTCGGCCGTGCTGCGTCCCTTCGTGGAAAGCATGGCGCAGGAAATCGGCCGTGCGCTGCAGTTCTTCTTCACCAGCACGCCCTACAACCGGGTCGATCACATCATGCTCGCAGGCGGCTCCGCGCCGCTGCCTGGCTTGACCGAGGCTGTGACCCAGCATTCAGGCTGTGCCTGCACCGCCATCAATCCGTTCGACGGCATGGAAATCGGAAGCGCCGTGCGATTGAAGAAGATGGTGCGCGAGGCGCCTTCCTACCTCACGTCATGTGGTCTGGCCATGCGGAGGTTCCTGCAGTGATTCTCATCAACCTGCTTCCCCATCGCGAGGCGGCCCGGAAACGCCGCAAGGAATCGTTCCAGGCGACGATGTTCGCGTCTTTTCTGGTGGGGCTTGCCATTGCCGGCGGCATCTACTGGTGGTACCAGATGGTGATCACCGCCCAGCAGGACAAGAACACGTTCCTGCAAAGCGAGATCAAGGTTCTGGAAGGCCAGATCAAGGAAATCGCGACCATCGAAGAAGAAATCGCGGCCCTTCGTGCCCGCCAGAAGGCGGTGGAAGACCTGCAGTCGGATCGCAATCTGCCGGTGCACCTGCTCAATGAACTAGTTCAACAGCTGCCAGATGGGGTTTACGTTACCAATCTCAAGCAAGTCGACCAGGTGATCACGATGCAGGGGATGGCGCAATCGAACGAGCGGGTGTCGGAAATGCTGCGCAATCTGGCCGACAACACACCGTGGTTCTCCAAGCCCGAATTGGTAGAGATCGTTGCGGCCAACATCGCGCTGAACCCGAGGGAGCAGCGCCGCGTGGCCTCCTTCAACCTCCGGTTTCGGCTGATGCGCACGAGCGAGGCGCAAAAAGCCATTGGCGCTGCAAGTACCCCTGCCACTGCGCCCAAAGCGGTTGGAAAGTGATCATGGCAACGAAAAAAGCGTCTTCCGTGGACTTTGTGGCGCTGCAGTCCAGCTTGCAGCGGCAGTTCCGCAACCTCGATCCCAAAGATCCTTCTCTGTGGCCGGTGCTGCCGAGAATCCTGCTTTGCATCGCCATCGCGGCGGGCATCGCTACCTTCCTGTGGTTCTTCAAGCTGAATGAGTACGAGGCGGAGCTGGAAGCCGAGCAGGCCAAGGAACTCACCTTGCGCGCCGATTATGAAAAGAAGCTCGTGAAGGCCGTGAGTCTGGACGCGCTCAAGAAGCAGCGCGAGCAGGTGCAGCAGTATGTGATCCAGTTGGAAAAGCAGTTGCCGAGCAAGGCGGAGATGGCGGCTCTTTTGTCTGATATCAATCAGGCAGGCCTGGGTCGCAGTTTGCAGTTCGAATCGTTCAAGCCGGGCCAGATCGTGGTCAGGGATTATTATGCGGAGTTGCCGATTTCTATTAGAGTGACCGGCCGATACCATGATATCGGTGCATTTGCCGCTGATATTGCCAATCTTTCCCGGATCGTGACGCTGAATAATATTTCTATCCTCCCTGCAGGCAAGGATGGCGGCACCCTCACGATGGAAGCCACGGCGAGAACGTTCCGCTATCTGGACCCTGAAGAAATTCAGGCGCAGCGCCAGGCAGCGGGTGGAGCGAAGAAATGAGAATGTGGCACATCGCTTTGCTGGCAGTCTGCGCGGCGTTGATGGGTTGTGAATCTTCGGGTCAGGACGAGCTTCGCCAGTGGATGACGGATTTGCGTGCCAACACCAAGCCGCGCATTACCCCCCTTACCGAACCCAAGCAATTCCAGCCGCAGAACTATCAGGCGGATGGAGCAACGGATCCCTTCAATTCCATCAAATTGACACAGGCCCTCAGGCGCGATTCGACCCAATTGGCGGCCAACGCCACCTTGATTGCGCCGGAAATGGCGCGTCGCAAGGAGCCTTTGGAAGCTTATCCCCTGGATACCATGTCCATGGTCGGCAGTTTGAATAAAACCGGCACGCCGACGGCCTTGCTCAAGGTGGATAACTTGTTGTACCAGGTTCGGGTCGGCAATTACCTTGGACAGAATTATGGAAGGATTACCCAAATCACTGAAACAGCCATTCAGTTACGGGAAATCGTTCAGGATGCAACGGGTGACTGGATAGAGCGTCAGACCACGCTCGATCTCCAAGAGGGGAAGAAATGATTCAGAAAAACAGTTTTGGTGCACGCTATCGAGCGTTGTTGTTGGCTGCTGTGGCATCGCTGGGCAGCACCTGGGCTTATGCCCAGACCGCCATCGAAGCCGTCCAGGGGGTCATGCAGGGCGGGACCGAATTGGTACGCATCGATTTGTCGCAACCCCTTTCCACCCTGCCAACCGGTTTTGCCATTCAGGCCCCGGCCAGGATTGCGCTCGATTTTCCGGCGACGACCAATGCGACAGGCAAGTCGCTGGTGGAAGTCAACCAAGGCAATCTGAAGTCCGTGAACATCGTGCAGGCAGGCGACCGGTCCCGCGTCGTCCTGAACCTCAAGCAGCCTACCTCGTACCGTGCCGAAATCCAGGGCAAGTCCTTGATGGTGGCGCTGGAGCCCGTGTCGAACACGGCGGCGGCGCAGCCGGCGCCGGTCGCGGTTTTTGCGGAAGACCGCAACAGCGATGTCCTGCCCCTGCGTGACCTCGACTTCCGCCGCGGCAGCGACGGTGCGGGCCGCGTGATCGTGGGCCTAGCCAACAACCAGGTCGGCGTGGACCTGCGTCAGCAAGGCAAGGGCCTGGTGGTCGAATTCCTGAAATCGTCGCTGCCGGAGGGCTTGCGCCGCCGCCTGGATGTGACGGACTTCGGCACCCCGGTGCAGATCGTCACGACATCGCAGCAAGGTGAGCGTGTTCGGATGACCATCGATCCCATCGGCGAATGGGAGCACAGCGCCTACCAGAGCGACAACCAGTTCGTGGTGGAAATCCGCCAGAAGAAGGTGGACCTGAGCAAGCTGACGCAGGGCCCCGGGTTCAGCGGCGAAAAACTGTCGCTCAACTTCCAGAACATCGAAGTGCGTTCGTTGCTGCAGGTGATTGCGGACTTCACGAACTTCAACATCGTCACCTCCGACACCGTCACTGGCGCGCTCACGCTGCGTCTGAAGGACGTGCCATGGGATCAGGCCCTGCAGATCATCATGGACGCCAAGGGTCTCGGCATGCGCAAGTCCGGCACGGTCCTCTGGATCGCGCCCAAGGACGAAATCGACGCCCGCACCAAGAAGGACTATGAGGCAGCGCTGGCGATCCAGAAGCTCGAGCCGCTGCGCACGCAAGCCTTCCAGTTGAACTATGCCAAGGCGGCCGACATGGTGACCCAACTGGCGACCAGCACGAACAGCGGCGGTACCAGCGGCACGTCCACGCGCTTTCTTTCCGAGCGGGGCAGTGCAATCTCCGAGCCGCGAACCAATCAGCTTTTCGTGACGGACACGCCAAGCAAGCTGGAAGAGGTGCGGCAACTGCTGTCGACGCTGGATGTGGCGGTGCGCCAGGTCATGATCGAAGCGCGGATTGTCGAAGCGCGCGACACCTTCGGCCGATCGCTCGGCGTCAAGCTGGGTGCCTCTGACCTGAGGGCCAGCCGCGGCGGCGACGGTGGCTACGGCATCGGTGGCAACAACCGTGTCGCTTTCGGCACAAGCTACAGCAACGCCGTCTCCACGAGCGGTGCCAGTTCCACGGCCACCGATCCTGGAGGCACGTTCGTCAATCTGCCGGCGCAGCTGTCCACGACGAGTGCGGTGGGCTCGTTTGCCCTGTCCATCTTCAATTCGGCGGCCAACCGTTTCCTGACCCTCGAGCTGTCGGCCATGGAGGCAGACGGACAAGGCAAGATCGTGTCCAGCCCCCGCCTGATCACGGCGGACCAGACGAAGGCCTTGATCGAGCAGGGCACCGAGTACCCCTATTCCGTCACGGCCCCCAACGGCGCCACCACCATCGCCTTCAAGAAGGCGGTGTTGAAGCTGGAAGTGACGCCGCAGATCACCCCGGAGGGCAACATCATTCTTGATTTGGATGTCAACAAGGACAGCCGTGGCGAGAGCACGACGCAGGGCGTGGCCATCGACACCAAGCACATCAAGACCCAGGTGTTGATCGAAAATGGCGGGACCGTGGTGATCGGGGGTATCTTCGAGATGGAAGAAACCAACCAGGAAAATAAGATTCCCGTGCTGGGCGATGTGCCGGTGGTGGGCAACCTCTTCAAGAGCCGGACCAAAGAATCCACGAAGCGGGAAATGCTGGTATTCATCACACCCAAAGTCATTTCCGATCGCGGACCAGTTCGTTAACTATAGGTAAATAATGAAGTCATTCATCAAAATCATTGCCCTATCGCTGGCTGCCACTCTGGTTGCTTGCGGTGGCGGCGGGGGGAGCGCTGGCACCACGCCCGGAGGAACGACTCCGGTCAGCACGGCAGCCTCTGTGGAAATCTTGACGTCTGCCACGGGCCTGGCGTCGGCCGACAAGACCGGCCTGACGTTGACCGCCGTGGTGAAGGACGCCGCCAACAATGCGCTGTCCGCACAGGCGGTGTCGTTCACGGCATCCAGCGGCACGCTGGCAAGCGTCGTGGGCACCACGGCTGCAGACGGCAAGGCGACGGCGGTGTTGACCGCCGGCACGGACCGTTCCAACCGCGACATCGCCGTCACGGTGAAGTCGGGATCGATCACGAAATCCATCACCATTCCGGTGACGGGTACCACGTTGACCGCATCGGGTTCGTCGTCTCTACTGACCGGTGCCACGACCAATTTCGCAGTGAGCGTGAAGGACAGCGGCGGTGCGGCCATTGCCGCCAGCACGGTGGCCGTCACGTCGTCTCTGGGCAATGCCATCACCATGGCCAGCACTTCGACGGACGCCAATGGCGCTGTGACGTTCGCTTACGCGGCAACGCGCAGCGGCACGGACACGGTGACCATCCAGAGCGCCGGTGCGCAGACCCAGATTTCCATCAACGTCACCAGCGTGGATTTCGCGTTCTCGGCGCCCACGGCCAACACCGAAGTCGAGGTCAACACGGCGCGGACGGTCTCCGTGCGCTATGCATCCGGCGGCGCCGGTGTGGCGGGCAAGGTCATCTCGTTCAGCACCACCCGCGGCTCGGTGTCTCCCAGCCAGGCGACGACCGATGCCAATGGCATTGCGTCTACCCAGGCTTCGGCCGCATCCGTGGGCGTGGCGACGATCAGCGCGGTGGTGGACAACGGTGCCGTGACCACGCTGCCGCTGAATTTCATCGCTTCGACGCCAGCCTCGCTGGTGCTGCAGACGTCTTCCGCCGCTTTGCCCCCGAACGTGGCAGGCAGCTCCGCCAACCAGGTCCAGTTGCGCGCCACGGTGCGTGATGCCGCCGGCAACGCCGTCAAGGGCAAGACAGTTTTCTTCACGGCAGTGCAGGATCTGAGCGGTGGCAGCATCAAGACGGGCTCCGCCGTCACGGATGCCAACGGCTTGGCGACGGACGTCTTCATTTCTGGTGCCACGTCCACGGCCGCCAACGGCGTGCAGATTCGTGCGACCGTTGCCAACACCAATGTGACGGCCACGTCTTCGCTCACGATCAGCAGCCAGGCGCTCTTCATCTCCATCGCTGCCAACAACACCATCGAGAAGCTGAACACGACGTATCGCAAGACGTTCTCGGTGCAAGTGAACGATGCCAATGGCGCACCGGTCGCAAATCAGAACCTGACGCTTTCGTACTGGCCTCCGTTCTACCTAAAGGGTTCTCCTCTGGTGTTTAGCGATGCCGCTTCTGCCTGGGGTTACGACACGACACCCAATGGCTTCCTGCTTTCTTGTGTGAATGAAGACGCCAACCGCAACGGTATTTTGGATGCCGGTGAAGATGCCAACGGCAACGGTCAACTGACTCCGGGCTTGCCAGGCGTCATTGCACCTGCTTCCGTCACGACCGATGCTGCTGGATCTGCCGAGTTCACTTTGACTTACGGACAGCAGTATGCCTACTGGGTGAATTTTGAATTGGCAGCCAAGGCCATTGTTTCCGGCACGGAGTCCAGTTCGTTCTTCGCGTTCGTGGCAACAGCCCCTGCATCGGACCTGACCGACAAGACGATTCCTCCAGCTTCGCGTGTGAGTCCATTTGGTACGGCAAGCACTTGCAGTACGCCCAACTGAGCCTTCATCTCATCGGCCTCCCGGGCTCCGGGAAATCCACCGTCGGGCGTCAACTCGCCCGGCGGCTGGGGATTCCCTTCATCGATTCGGACCACGTGATCGAGCAGCGCATCGGCTGCTCGATCCGTGTTTTTTTCGATCGTGAGGGGGAAGCCGCCTTTCGCGACATCGAAGAGCAGGTGATCGATGAGCTGACCGCGGGTCGAAGTGCGGGCCCGGCGCATGTGCTGGCCACGGGCGGCGGCGCCGTGCTGCGTGCGCCCAACCGCGACCGCCTCAGGGCGCATGGCAAGGTGGTCTATCTCGACGCGTCGCCCGAGGACATCGTTCGCCATGTGCGGCACGACACGTCCCGCCCCCTGCTGCAGGGAGCGGACCCGCTGGGCCGGTTGAAGGACCTGCACCAGCAGCGGGATGCGCTGTACCGTGCCACGGCCCACTATGTGGTGTCCACGGGGCGGGGCAAGACCGTCGCGGCGTTGGTGAATCACATCGCGATGCAACTGGAACTGGCCTCCGTCGGCTGACGGCGGCGCTGCTTCCACGGTTGCACACTTTCGCGCCGGTCACCGACGGCACGGTGCATGCCCGCGGCAACAATACTGTCCACCCGTTGGCCTCTGGCAGCGCTGGTGCAGCGAGCCTCTTTTTCCTCTCCCATCTCTCCCTCCGAATGTCCGCATGTTGTGGCAGCACGGTACTGATCGGGACTTTGGCTGCAGACATCCGTCCGCATGGGCGGCCCGCTAGACTCTCGACCATGGATCACGACATGCCCCTGGTATCCCAGGCCCCCCTTTCCCGCGCCGCCCATCCATCCGCCAGCGCACTGCAGGGCGATCGCCCCGCCCAGGTGGACATTGCCCTGGGCGACCGCAGCTACCCCATCCTCATCGGCGAATCGTTGCTGGACGACCCGGCCACCTACCAGGCCTTGCCGGCCGCCGCGTCGGCCCTGATCGTCACCAATTCGACCGTGGCGCCGCTCTATGTGCAGCGGCTCGAGGCTGCGCTGACGTCGCGCTACCCACGGGTGCTGCAGGTCGTCCTGCCCGATGGCGAAGAACACAAGACCTGGCAGACGCTGAACCTCGTCTTCGATGCGTTGCTGGCCAACGGCTGCGACCGCAAGACCGTGCTGTTCGCCCTGGGCGGCGGCGTGGTGGGCGACATGACCGGGTTCGCTGCGGCCAGCTACATGCGCGGGGTGCCGTTCGTGCAGGTGCCTACCACGCTGCTGGCGCAGGTCGATTCGTCGGTGGGGGGCAAGACCGCGATCAACCACCCGCTGGGCAAGAACATGATCGGCGCGTTCTACCAGCCGCAACTGGTGGTGTGCGACCTCGCCACCCTCGATACCTTGCCAGCCCGCGAACTGAGCGCGGGGCTGGCGGAAGTGCTCAAGTACGGCCCCATTGCCGACATGGCGTTCCTCGGCTGGCTCGAGACCGCGATGGATGCCCTGCGCGCCGGCGACCATGCCGCGCTGGCCCACGCCGTGCGGCGCAGTTGCGAGATCAAGGCCTTCGTGGTGGGCCAGGACGAGCGCGAGGCCGGCCTGCGCGCCATTCTCAACTTCGGCCACACGTTCGGCCACGCCATCGAGGCGGGCATGGGCTACGGCGTCTGGCTGCATGGCGAAGGCGTGGCGGCGGGCATGGTGATGGCGGCCGAGCTGTCGTACCGGCTGGGGCTGGTGGACGCGGCCTTCGTGCAGCGACTGCGCCAGCTGATCGAGCGTGCGGGGCTGCCCGTGCGCGGCCCGGTGATCGATGCGGCGGACAATGCGGGCCGCTATCTCGAACTGATGCGGGTGGACAAGAAATCCGAAGGGGGCGAGATCCGCTTCGTGGTGATCGACGGCCCCGGGCGCGCGGCGGTGCGTGCCGCGCCGGATGCGCTGGTGCGCGAAGTCATCGACGCCTGCTGTGCCTGAGGCTATTGGCTGAATCGCATGAAATTGAAGCCAGTCGAGCGGTGAAGACCCTTTTGATGCAGCCCCCTGGATTGGCGCCGTACGCCTGCGACCCGGCCGATACCCGGGGGCGCCGACATCCTCAGTCGGCGGCGCCCACGCGCTCGGAGTACCAGCGCGACCGCGACCGCATCGTGCATTCCACCGCCTTCCGCCGGCTGGTCTACAAGACGCAGGTGTTCCTGAACCACGAGGGCGACCTGTTCCGCACGCGCTTGACGCACTCGCTCGAAGTGGCGCAACTGGGCCGCTCGATCGCCCGTTCGCTTCGCATCAACGAGGATCTGGTGGAGGCCATCTCCCTGGCGCACGACCTGGGCCACACCCCGTTCGGCCACGCCGGGCAGGACGCCCTGCATGAATGCATGGCCACGCACGGCGGCTTCGAGCACAACCTGCAGAGCCTGCGCGTGGTGGACGAGCTGGAAGAGTGCTATCCCGACTACAACGGCCTGAACCTCACGTTCGAGGCGCGGGAAGGCATTCTCAAGCACTGCTCGCGCGCCAACGCCGAGCGCATGGAGGCGCTGGAGCCCGGCGGCATCGGCCAGCGCTTCCTGCAGCGCGGGCAGCCCAGCCTGGAGGCGCAACTGTGCAACCTGGCCGACGAGATCGCCTACAACGCGCACGACATCGACGACGGCGTGCGCTCCGGCCTCATCACGCTGGCGCAACTGAGCGAGGTGCCGCTGTTCGAGCGCTACCGCGCCGAGGCCGAGCGCGACCACCCGCACCTGGCGGCGCCGGCGGGCCAGCGGCGGCTTCTGAACGAAGCGATCCGGCGCATGCTCAGCGCACAGGTGTATGACGTGATCGATGCGACCAACGCCGCCATCGCCCAGTTCGCGCCGGCGCGGGTGGATGACGTGCGCCGTGCGCCGCCCCTGGTGGCGTTCAGCGCCGAGATGCGCGCGCAGTCGCAGGGGCTGAAGCGCTTTTTTGTTCCAGAACCTGTACCGCCACCCTCAGGTGATGGAAACCACCGGACGGGCCCAGCAGGTGGTGCGCGATCTGTTCGCGGCCTACACGGACTCACCCGAGGCGATGAAGCCGCGTTTCGCGGCGCGTGCCGCGGCCGGCAACGAGGTGCAGCGGATGCGCACGGTGGCGGACTTCATCGCCGGCATGACGGACCGCTTCGCGGTGCGCGAGCACGAGCGGCTCACAGGCCAACGGCTGCTGTCCTGATCGCTCCGGGCGCGCGGGCCGAACGCTGCCACGGTCTGGCGGCACGGCCCCGCCGCAAGGCCCACCCGCGCCCGGCCGATAAAATGGGCGCCCCCCGAAGAAAGCCCCCATGACCGAATTGCCCACCGCCGCCCCGCACGCCTTTCCGCACGCCTTTCCGCACGACACCGTGAAAGAGGACATGGTGCGCTGGCTGGAGCGCGCGGTGATCGGCCTGAACCTGTGCCCCTTCGCCAAGGCGGTGCATGTGAAGGCGCAGATCCACTACGTGGTGAGCGAGGCGACCGATGGGCGGGGCCTGCTGGAAGACCTGCAGCGCGAGCTGGAGGCGCTGGCCGAAATCTCCGCCGAGCGCCGTGACACCACCTTGCTCATGGCGCCGGGCTGCATGGAGGATTTTCTGGACTTCAACGACTTCCTCGCGCTGGCCGACGATCTGGTCGACGCCATGGACCTGGGCGGCATCCTGCAGGTGGCCTCGTTCCACCCGCAGTTCCAGTTCGACGGCACCGGCGTGGACGACGTCACCAACAGCACCAACCGCGCGCCGTATCCCACGTTGCACCTGCTGCGCGAGGAGAGCATCGACCGTGCGGTGGAGGCCTTCCCCGAGGCCGAGGCGATCTTCGAGCGCAACATCGAAGTGCTGGAGGAACTGGGCGCCGAAGGCTGGAAGGCACTGGATGTCGGCCCGCGCTGCCCGGTGGCCGGGCGGGCCACGCCGGTGGGCGCTGCCGGCGCAGGGGAGGGCGCATGAAGTGCGCCAAAGCTGCGGCCGGGCAGGGGGGCGCGTCTTCGTCATCGGCGGGGCGGACCGCGCCGAAGCCCTCGCCCGAAGACCAGGTGCTGCAGGAGCTGCGGCCGGGCCAGTCCATCGAACTGCTCAAGGCGCTGCACATCCTCACCCGCGAAGGGCGGCTCAACCAGGATTCGCGGCGCAAGCTCAAGCAGGTGTACCACCTGTTCCAGTTCATCGAACCGCTGCTGCAGGAGCTGTCGCAGGAAGGCCACGCTGCCACGCTGGCGGACCACGGGGCGGGCAAGTCGTATCTCGGCTTCATCCTGTACGACCTGTTCTTCAAGGCCCTGGGGCGCGGGCACATCTACGGCATCGAGACGCGGGCCGAGCTGGTGGAGCACTCGCGCGCCCTGGCCCAGCGGCTGGCATTCGAGCGCATGTCGTTCCTCAACCTGTCGGTGGCCGAATCCACCGATGCCGCGGCGCTGCCGCAGCGCATCGACGTGGTGACGGCCCTGCACGCCTGCGACACGGCCACCGACGACGCCATCGCCTTCGGGCTGGCCAAGCAGGCGCGCGCGATGGTGCTGGTGCCCTGCTGCCAGGCCGAGGTGGCCGCGTGCCTGCGCCAAGGCAAGGCGCTGCAGCTGTCGCGCACGCCGCTGGCCGAACTGTGGCGCCACCCGCTGCACACGCGCGAGATGGGCAGCCAGATCACCAATGTGCTGCGGTGCCTGCACCTGGAAGCCAGCGGCTACCAGGTGACGGTGACCGAGCTGGTGGGCTGGGAGCACAGCATGAAGAACGAGCTGATCGTGGCCCGCTACATCGGCCAGAAAAAGCGCAGCGCGGCCGAGCGGCTGCGGGCGATTTTGGCGGAGTTCGGGCTGGAGCAGACTTTGGCGGCGCGGTTCGGCCTGCCGCCAGAAGCGGACACGGCGCCCGAGGCGGTTCCGGCAGCGGTTTGAGGGTTTTTGGCCGCATGCCGGGGTTTTGTTTGCCTTTGATGCTATAAAAATAGTAGCAATCGCGCCGATCGGGCGGCACATGCGGAATCGGGGACGGATTCCCCCTACCATGGCGCCTGTTCCACTTTGTGCGACCCCATGGCCCGACTGCCCCGCCTGACCCTTGCCGGCTACCCGCACCACGTGATCCAGCGCGGCAACAACCGCCAGGCCATCTTCGCCGACCGGCAGGACCATGAAACCATGCTGGCCCTGCTGACCGAGCAGGCCCGCCGCTGCGGCGTGGCCGTCCATGCCTACGTGCTCATGGGCAACCACTTTCACCTGCTGGCCACCCCCCAGACGGCCGACGGACTGCCGCTGATGATGCAGGCGGTGGGGCGCAGCTACGTGCGCTATTTCAATAACCGCCACGCGCGCACCGGCACGCTGTGGGAGGGGCGCTATCGCTCCACCGTGCTGCAGCCCGAGCGCTACCTGCTCGCGTGCATGGCCTACATGGATTTGAACCCGGTGCGCTCCGGCGCCACCGCGCAGGCGGTGGACTACCCCTGGTCCAGCCACGCCCATTGCCTGGGCCTGCGCAACGACCGGCTCATCACGCCGCATGCGTTGTTCTGGGCGCTGGGCAACACGCCCTTCGCCCGCGAGGCGGCCTACGCCGCGCTGGTGCAGGCGGGCGTCGGCCGGCTGCAGCAGCAGGCGCTGACCGATTCCGCACTCGCCGGCTGGGCCCTGGGAGACGCCGCGTTCGTGCAGGCGTTGCAACAGCAGACGGAGCGCCGGGTGGTCAAAGGCAAGGCCGGCCGCCCGACCGCCGTGCCCAGGCCTATTCCCGAATAACTCCTTCAGGCCTTGTGGCAAAAAGCTTTGTTGCTCCTGATTTTGATTTGTCCCCAATAAAAATAAATGCGATCTATTCTCATCAATAATGTGAATCTGACCCCATTTAAAGTACTTGCCCGACCTTGTTGCGATGCACTAATCTTGCGCTCCCTGCGACCCATTTCCGAGGAGAGCGCCATGACGACGGCTGCCGAGATCCAATACCTGCAAGAGCACGGTCTCTATTCATCCACCCAAGAGCACGACGCGTGCGGCCTGGGCTTCGTGGCCCACATCAAGGGGGTGAAGCGCCACGACATCGTGACGCAGGCGCTCAAGATCCTCGAAAACATCGACCACCGCGGCGCCGTGGGCGCCGACAAGCTCATGGGCGATGGCGCGGGCATCCTGATCCAGATCCCCGACGCGCTCTACCGCGAAGAGATGGCCCGGGCCGGCACGGCCCCCGACGGATCCACCGGCGTGGTGCTGCCGCCCTCCGGCGAATACGGCGTCGGCATGATCTTCCTGCCCAAGGAGCACGCCTCGCGCCTGGCCTGCGAGCAGGAGATGGAGCGCGCCATCAAGGCCGAGGGCCAGGTGCTGCTGGGCTGGCGCGACGTGCCGGTCAACCGCGACATGCCGATGTCGCCCACCGTGCGCAAGAAGGAGCCCATCCTGCGCCAGGTCTTCATCGGCCGTGGCAACGACGTGATCGTGCAGGACGCGCTGGAGCGCAAGCTGTACGTGATCCGCAAGACGGCCAGCGCCGCCATCCAGAACCTCAAGCTCAAGCACAGCAAAGAGTATTACGTGCCCAGCATGTCCAGCCGCACGGTGGTCTACAAGGGCCTGCTGCTGGCCGACCAGGTGGGTACCTATTACCTGGACCTGCAGGACGAGCGCTGCGTCTCGGCCGTGGGCCTGGTGCACCAGCGCTTTTCCACCAACACCTTCCCCGAGTGGCCGCTGGCCCACCCGTACCGCTACGTGGCGCACAACGGCGAGATCAACACCGTCAAGGGCAACTACAACTGGATGAAGGCGCGCGAGGGCGTGATGGCCTCGCCCGTGCTCGCGGCCGACCTCAAGAAGCTCTACCCCATCAGCTTCGCCGACCAGTCCGACACCGCTACGTTCGACAACTGCCTCGAACTGCTGACCATGGCCGGCTACCCCATCAGCCAGGCCGTGATGATGATGATCCCCGAGCCGTGGGAGCAGCACACCACCATGGACGAGCGCCGCCGCGCGTTCTACGAATACCACGCCGCGATGATGGAGCCCTGGGACGGCCCGGCCTCCATCGTGTTCACCGACGGCCGCCAGATCGGCGCCACGCTGGACCGCAACGGCCTGCGCCCCTCGCGCTACTGCATCACCGACGACGACCTGGTCGTGATGGCCTCCGAGTCCGGCGTGCTGCCGATCCCCGAGAACAAGATCGTGCGCAAGTGGCGCCTGCAGCCCGGCAAGATGTTCCTGATCGATCTGGAGCAGGGCCGCATGATCGACGACGAGGAGCTCAAGGCCAACGTCGTTAACACCAAGCCCTACAAGCAGTGGATCGAGAACCTGCGCATCAAGCTCGACAGCGTGGGCGGCGAGGCGCCGGCGGGTCCGCTGCCGGCCGAACTGCCGCTGCTCGACCGCCAGCAGGCCTTCGGCTACACGCAGGAAGACATCAAGTTCCTGATGGCGCCCATGGCCAAGAACGGCGAAGAGGGCATCGGCTCGATGGGCAACGACAGCCCGCTGGCCGTGCTGTCGGGCAAGAACAAGCCGCTGTACAACTATTTCAAGCAGCTCTTCGCCCAGGTGACGAACCCGCCGATCGACCCGATCCGCGAGGCCATCGTGATGTCGCTCAACAGCTTCATCGGCCCCAAGCCCAACCTGCTGGACATCAACCAGGTCAACCCGCCGATGCGGCTCGAAGTGAGCCAGCCCATCCTGGACTTCGCCGGCATGGCCAAGCTGCATGCCATCGAAAAGCACACGCAGGGCAAGTTCAAGAGCGCGACCATCGACATCACCTACCCGCTGGACTGGGGGCGCGAGGGCGTGGAGGCCAAGCTGGCCTCGCTGTGCGCGCAGGCGGTCGATGCCATCAAGGGCGGCGCCAACATCCTCATCATCAGCGACCGCGCCGTGAACGCCACGCAGGTGGCCATCCCCGCGCTGCTGGCGCTGTCGGCCATCCACCAGCACCTGGTGCGCGAAGGTCTGCGCACCACGGCCGGCCTGGTGGTGGAGACCGGCACGGCGCGCGAGGTGCACCACTTCGCCGTGCTGGCCGGCTACGGCGCCGAGGCCGTGCACCCCTACCTCGCCATGGAAACCCTGGCCGAGATGCACGCGGGCATGCCGGGCGACCTGTCGCCCGAGAAAGCCATCTACAACTACGTGAAGGCCATCGGCAAGGGCCTGTCGAAGATCATGTCCAAGATGGGCGTGTCCACGTACATGAGCTACTGCGGCGCGCAGCTGTTCGAGGCCATCGGCCTGAACACCGACACCATCGTCAAGTACTTCACCGGCACCGCCAGCCGCGTGGAAGGCATCGGCGTGTTCGAGATCGCCGAAGAAGCCATCCGCATGCACAAGGCCGCGTTCGGCGACGACCCGGTGCTGGAAACCATGCTGGACGCCGGCGGCGAATACGCCTGGCGCGCGCGCGGCGAAGAGCACATGTGGAGCCCCGACGCCATCGCCAAGCTGCAGCATTCCACGCGCGCCAACAACTGGAACACGTACAAGGAATACGCCCAGCTCATCAACGACCAGAGCCGCCGCCACATGACCCTGCGCGGCCTGTTCGAGTTCAAGTTCGACCCGACCAAGGCCATTGCCGTGGACGAGGTCGAATCGGCCAAGGAGATCGTCAAGCGCTTCGCCACCGGCGCCATGTCGCTGGGATCGATCTCCACCGAGGCGCACGCCACGCTGGCCGTGGCCATGAATCGCATCGGCGGCAAGAGCAACACGGGCGAGGGCGGCGAGGATGCCGCGCGCTACCGCCAGGAACTGAAGGGCATTCCGATCAAGCAGGGCGACACGCTCAAGAGCGTGATCGGCGCCGAGAACGTCGAGGTCGACCTGACGCTGCAGGACGGCGACTCGCTGCGCAGCCGCATCAAGCAGGTGGCGTCGGGCCGCTTCGGCGTCACGGCCGAATACCTGTCGTCGGCCGACCAGATCCAGATCAAGATGGCCCAGGGCGCCAAGCCCGGAGAGGGCGGCCAGCTGCCCGGCGGCAAGGTCACCAACTACATCGGCAAGCTGCGCCACAGCGTGCCCGGCGTGGGCCTGATCTCCCCCCCGCCGCACCATGACATCTATTCGATCGAGGACCTGGCCCAGCTCATCCACGACCTGAAGAACGTGGCGCCGCACGCCAGCATCAGCACCAAGCTGGTGTCCGAAGTGGGCGTGGGCACCATCGCCGCGGGCGTGACCAAGTGCAAGAGCGACCACCTGGTGATCGCCGGGCACGACGGCGGCACGGGCGCATCGCCCTGGTCGTCCATCAAGCACGCGGGCGGCCCGTGGGAGATCGGCCTGGCCGAAACCCAGCAGACCCTGGTGCTCAACCGCCTGCGCGGCCGCGTGCGCGTGCAGGCCGACGGCCAGATGAAGACCGGCCGCGACGTCGCCATCGGCGCGCTGCTGGGGGCCGACGAGTTCGGCTTCGCCACCGCGCCGCTGGTGGTCGAGGGCTGCATCATGATGCGCAAATGCCACCTGAACACCTGTCCCGTGGGCGTGGCCACGCAGGACCCCGAGCTGCGCAAGAAGTTCTCGGGCAAGCCCGAGCACGTGGTGAACTACTTCTTCTTCATCGCCGAAGAAGTGCGCCAGATCATGGCCCAGCTGGGCATCCGCAAGTTCGACGACCTCATCGGCCGCACCGACCTGCTCGACATGCGTGCCGGCATCGCCCACTGGAAGGCGCGCGGCCTCGATTTCGGCCGCCTGTTCGCCCAGCCGAACGTGCCGGCCGACGTGCCGCGCTTTCATGTCGACGTGCAGGACCACAACATCGAGAAGACCCTGGACCGCAAGCTCATCGAGCGCAGCCAGCCCGCCATCGAAAAGGGCGAGCGGGTGCAGTTCATCGAAGTGGCGCGCAACGTGAACCGCTCGGTGGGCGCCATGCTCTCGGGCGCCGTCACGCGCGCCCACCCTGAAGGCCTGCCGGACGACACCATCCGCATCCAGCTGGAAGGCACGGGCGGGCAGTCGTTCGGCGCGTTCCTCACGCGCGGCATCACGCTGTACCTGATCGGCGATGCCAACGACTACACCGGCAAGGGCCTGTCGGGCGGCCGCGTCATCGTGCGCCCGTCGATCGACTTCCGCGGCGACACCACGCGCAACACCATCGTGGGCAACACCGTGATGTACGGCGCCACCAGCGGCGAATCGTTCTTCGGCGGCGTGGCGGGCGAGCGCTTCGCGGTGCGCCTGTCGGGGGCCTCCACCGTGGTGGAAGGCACCGGCGACCATGGCTGCGAATACATGACGGGCGGCACCGTGGTGGTGCTCGGCAAGACGGGCCGCAACTTCGCGGCCGGCATGAGCGGCGGCGTGGCCTACGTGTACGACGAGGACGGCCTGTTCGACACCCGCTGCAACCTGTCCATGGTGACGCTGGAGCGCATCCTGCCCGGTGACGAGCAGACCGCCAGCATCTCGCGCGGCATCTGGCACCGAGATCAGACCGACGAAGCCCAGCTCAAGAAGATGCTGGAAGACCACAACCGCTGGACCGGCAGCAAGCGTGCGCGCGAACTGCTGGACAACTGGGCGGCCTCGCGCGCCAAGTTCGTGAAGGTGTTCCCGACCGAATACAAGCGCGCGCTGTCCGAAATCCATGAACGCAAGGTGCTGGAGGAGCCCGCGACCCCCGCGGTCGCCCATCCTGCGAAGGAAGCGGTGCCCGCCAAGTAAGGCCCGCCCGATCCACCCGCACCGCATTCAACGATTCAAGGACAGACATCATGGGAAAGACCACCGGCTTCATGGAATACGAGCGCATCGAAGAGGGCTACAAGCCCGTCGGCGAGCGCCTGAAGCACTACAAGGAATTCGTCATCGGCCTGGATGACGCGCAGGCCAAGATCCAGGGCGCGCGCTGCATGGACTGCGGCACGCCGTTCTGCAACAACGGCTGCCCGGTCAACAACATCATTCCGGACTTCAACGACCTGGTGTACCAGCAGGACTGGAAGAGCGCCATCGCGGTGCTGCACAGCACCAACAACTTCCCCGAGTTCACCGGCCGCATCTGCCCCGCGCCCTGCGAGGCCGCCTGCGTGCTCAACGTGAACGACGACCCGGTGGGCATCAAGTCGATCGAGCACGCCATCATCGACCGCGCCTGGGCCGAGGGCTGGGTCAAGCCCCTGCCCCCGAAGCACAAGACCGGCAAAAAGGTCGCTGTGGTCGGCTCCGGCCCGGCCGGCATGGCGGCGGCCCAGCAACTGGCGCGCGCGGGCCACGACGTGACCCTGTTCGAGAAGAACGACCGCATCGGCGGCCTGCTGCGCTACGGCATTCCCGACTTCAAGATGGAGAAGTCGCACATCGACCGCCGTGCCGAGCAGATGGCCGCCGAGGGCGTCACCATCCGCACCGGCGTGTTCATCGGCGCCGCCAAGGACGGCCTGGGCAAGGGCTCCAAGGTCACCAACTGGGCCAAGGAAACCATCACGCCCGAGCAACTGCAAAAGGACTTCGACGCCGTGCTGCTGACCGGCGGCGCCGAGCAGTCGCGCGACCTGCCCGTGCCGGGCCGCGACCTGGACGGCGTGCACTTCGCGATGGAGTTCCTTCCACAGCAGAACAAGGTCAACGCCGGCGACAAGCTCAAGGGCCAGTTGCGCGCCGATGGCAAGCACGTCATCGTGATCGGCGGTGGCGACACCGGCAGCGACTGCGTGGGCACCAGCAACCGCCACGGCGCCGTGAGCGTCACGCAGTTCGAGCTGATGCCCCAGCCGCCCGAGGTCGAGAACCGCCCCATGACCTGGCCCTACTGGCCGATCAAGCTGCGCACCAGCTCCAGCCACGAGGAGGGCTGCGAGCGCGAGTTCGCCATCTCCACCAAGGAACTGCTGGGCGAGAAGGGCAAGGTCACCGGCCTCAAGACCGTCCGCGTCGAATGGAAGGAAGGCAAGATGGTCGAGGTGGCTGGCAGCGAGCAGGTCCTCAAGGCCGACCTCGTGCTGCTGGCCATGGGCTTCGTGAGCCCCGTCGCGCAGGTGTTGGACGCCTTCGGCGTGGACAAGGACGCCCGCGGCAACGCGAAGGCCACCACCGACTTTGACGGCGGCTACGCCACCAACGTGCCCAAGGTGTTCGCCGCGGGCGACATGCGCCGGGGCCAGTCCCTGGTGGTGTGGGCCATCCGCGAAGGCCGCCAGGCCGCGCGCGCGGTGGACGAGTTCCTGATGGGGTACTCCGACTTGCCGCGCTGAGTCCCGTCAAAAGCGCAGGCTTTGAAGCACAACGGCGCTCTTCTGAGCGCCGTTTTCTTTGCGCCGATGCGATGGCCCGAACGATCCAAAAAAAAGCCCCTGCCGAACGGCAGGGGCTTTCGTGGAAAAGCCAGCGTTTGCGGCGCAGCGCCGGTCGCCCTTTCCTTTCTCTTTTTTTCTCTGACCTCCCTCTCCTGCCGAAATCTGGCTGTCCATTCGTCACCGGAGAGCGGTTTTCGAATTCCTGGTGATTCTTCGATCGCGTCGTTCAGCCCACGGATTCTGGCGGCGGGCCTTCTTTGTGCCCTTAACAGGGGCTGAGAAGTCCTGAAACGTTCTGAAATTTCTCTAACCCTTGCGATCGGTGCGCGGTGCGGCTGTCCGCCTTGGCATCAAGAACGGCATCCTGCGGCACCGTTCCTGATTGCTATGAAAAAATGAGCGTCATGCCGGCGCATTCATTGCGCTGGAGGCTGTTTTGGCTCTGGGTCCTCAGAACTTGTATTGCACGCCCACCGTCACCTGCCGCGGGCTGCCGGGCATGACCCAGACGCGGTTGTAGGCGCTGTGGTAGTAGGTCTTGTCGAACAGGTTGTCCACGTCCAGCGACACGCGCAGGCGCTTGTCCGGGTTCCAGTAGGTGGTCAGCTTGGCCACGGTGTAGGCGGGAAGGCGCGGCTCGCCCGTGTCGCCGCGGCGCTCGCCCACGTGGGTGAAGCCGCCGCCCACGCCCAGCAGGCCGCCGCCGGCCAGCGCCCTTTCGTGCGTGACGAAAGCGCTGGCGCTCTGGCGGGCGAACTGGGTGATGAGCGGGTCGGCGTCCAGGTAGGTGTAGCTCAGCGCCACGCGCCAGCCGGGCGCGACCCAGCCGGCCAGTTCGGCCTCCAGGCCCCGGTTGCGGACCTTGCCGGGCACCGGCACCAGGTACACGCCGTCGTCGTCCCAGGTGGCCGTGTTGCGCTTGCTGATGTCGAACAGCGCCACGCTGCCGCCCAGGCGCGCATCGGCGCTCTGCCACTTCATGCCCAGCTCGCGCGCGGTGCCGATCTCGGGCTGGATCTGCTGGCCGGACGCGGTGGTCTGGGCCTGCGCGCGGAACGATCGCCCGGCGCTGGCGTAGACCGACACCTCGGGCGTGGCCAGCCAGGTCAGGCCCAGGCGCGGCGAGGTGGCGCTCGGGTCCTGGGTGGTGACGCGGCCCGTGCTGCGCTCGTCGATCTCGCCGCGGTAGCGGTCGTGGCGCACGCCGGCCAGGAGCTTCCACTGGGGCGTGAGGCTGATCTGGTCCTGCACGTAGAAGGCGGTGGTGCGGTCTTCCACCGTGCGGTCGATGGCGCGGGCCGTGAGCGCGGGCCGCGCGGTGGCGCCGTACACCGGGTTGGCCACGCTGATGCCGTAGCCGAAGCGACCGCCGCCCGCCTGGGTGAGCATGGTCTGGTCCATGTCGAAGCGCGACACCTCGGCGCCGACCAGCAGCTCGTGCTGGAAGGCACCGGTTGTGAGGCGCCCGTTCAGGTCGAGCTGCACCGTGGTGTCGTCGGACCGGAAGTCGCGGCGGATGAGCCGGCGGCACAGCCAGCCGCTGGCCTCGACCGAGGTCTGGCAGGGCGACGGGCCGTATTGGTGGGATTCGCTGGCCAGGCCGGCCAGCGTGTTGCGCTTGTATTGCAGGCCGGCGCGCAGGCTCCAGTCGGCCGACAGCGCCTGCTCCAGGAAGAACTGGTGCGTCTGGTTGTCCACGGTGATGTCGCCGTCGCCGGGTTCGCCGTAGAAGCGCGAGGTGGGCACCGCGCCCAATTGGCCGTTGACCGAGACCACGCCCCGGTCGAGCGGCGCGCGCTGGCGCAGCCACTCGCCGTCGTAGCGCAGCACGGTGTCGGGGCCGAGCTTCCAGGTGATGGCGGGGGCGATCAGCTCGCGGCGGCTGTGCACGAAGTCGCGGAAGCTGTCCTTGTCCTCCACCGACACGTTGAGGCGGTAGGCCAGCGTGGCGGGCTCGGTGGCGCTGCCGTTCAGCGGGCCGGTGCTGTCCAGCGCGATGCGCCTGGCGTCGTGCGTGCCGTAGTAGGCCTCGACCGAATGCGCGGCCTTGAACCGGGGTGGTTTGGTCACGACGTTCACCGTGCCGCCCGGCTCGCTGTTGCCGTACAGCGCGCCCATGGTGCCCTTGAGGAATTCGAAGCGCTCCACGTTGGCGGTGTCGCGCGGCGCGTTGAAGCCGCGGTTGGCCGGCATGCCGTTGCGCAGCAGGCCCATGCCCATGTCCTCATGGCCCACGAAGCCCCGCATGGCCACGTTGTCCCAGATGCCGCCGAAGTTGTTCTGCCGCGAAACGCCGGCCACGTAGTCCAGCACGTCATCGAGGCGCTGGGCGCCCAGGTCGTCGACCAACTGGCGCGTGACCACGCGCACGGCCTGGGGCACTTCGCGCAGCGGCGTGTCGGTCCTGGTCGCGCCCTCGGATTCCTGGGCGTGGTACTGGCCGGACTGCTGGCGGCCGACGACCTCGGTGGCGGGCAATTGCGGCTCGGCGGCCGCGGGCGCCTGGGCGAAGGCGGGCAGGGCGGTGCCCTGCACCAGGGGCA